>JAYRMB010000025.1:0-19009 GCA_041904995.1 Azonexus sp. | reverse complement strand
GGTTCTTCCTTGAGCAGCGAGCCTTCGCCGAACCAGGCGCCGGTGCTGATGCCGGTCAGCGAGGTGGTCTTGCCGCTGGTCCAGTGGCTGGCCATCTTGCCCAGGCCGTCGATCATGCCCATCCAGTGCGAGACCGGCTCGCCTTTCATGCAGACGAAGGCGCCCGCGGCAAAAGTGCGCTCGACCGTACCGGCCAGCGCCTTTTCCATTTCCTCCTCGGTCAGCGATTGCCCCCACAGGGAGCTGCGCAGCAATTCCTCAGCGTTCTTCAAGGTCTTGTCCGGATTGACTGCAGATGCGGAATTATATGCCGTGTCGGCCTTCCTGCCCCGGACCTTTCGGCCTATTTGGATCGGTTCGACGGCCTCGATTTTGCTTCCTTGCCTCTGTACTCGCGCAATTCTTCGTGTTAAGCAACGTGGCGTGTTGCTAACTGACTGATTGCGCGCAATTTTATGTTCGCGGAAGTGGATTGGCTGTCGCGGATACGACATCGGTTTGGGGGCGGAACACGACATGGCATTCGATTTCTCGCAGGCTCCGTTGGGGGTGTTGATCGCCTGCCCGGCGGCCAACGTGCTGCGTATCGCCGCGCTGGCCTCGGCGACCGACGGCGCGCTCGACTACGGCACGGTGCGCGAATTGCGCCAGGAGGTCGAGCGTGGCGTGCTGAATGACTTTCATCCGCTCGATGCCTGGCCGGAACTGGCACGCGGCCTGCTCGGCGAGCACCCGTCGCGCATGCTGTGGGCGCTGCGCGACAGCGGCGCGCTGGCTGTGTTGTTGCCCGAGATCGATGCCCTGTTCGGCATGCCGCAGGCCGACAATCAGGGCGAAATGGTCGATATCGGCGAGCATGTCTTCCGCGTTGCCGATCAACTGGCACGGGCGCGGGCGCCGCTGTCGGTGCGCTTCGCCGGTCTGTTCTACAACCTTGGTAAAGCCGATTCGCCGCCGCAGCATCTGCCGTCGCACTATCGCCATGTCGACCGCGGCCTGCCACGGGTCGAAGCGCTATGCGCCCGCTTCGATGTGCCGCCGGAGTTTCGCGACCTGGCGCTGTTGGCTACGGCCGAACTGGAGCGCGTCCATCGCGCTGCCGAAATGCGCGCCGGTTCCATCGCCGCCTTACTCGACCGCGTCGATGCCTTCAATCAACCGGAGCGATTCGCCGAGTTGATGCAGCTGTGTGCTGCGGACTATCGGGCGTTTCCCGGTGCCGGTGAAATCTATCCGAAGGCGCGGCTGATGGAGACGGCCTTGCGTGCCTGCCATGAACTGGATGAAGACCCGGCGCAGGAAGCTGCGAGCCAGGAAGAGCGGCTGGCGGCGTGTACTCTGGCCATCGCCACCGCCCTGCGCTCCATGCGCTGGAGCGGGGATGAGGCTGACTGAGTTTTTTCTCCACGCCGTAAAAATTCAGCGAAAACATTTTCGCAATTGTCCGCCGGATGACATTCATCGGCGGATACTGCGCTTAGACTGCCCTCCACGCTGAGATTGCGGCGTGAGTTCCTGCAAGGTCCCTGTAAGGCAGCAGGGCTCACAATGAATCAGACAAACTTTAGACCGCGGACGATGAGCTGCGGCGGAGGAGACAAAGATATGCCCACGCAGGCGAAATACGCCGCGGTGGATGGTTTGCACACCTTCCCCCGGTTGCTTTTGCATCACGCCGCCACCCGGCCCAACGCGCCGGCCATGCGCGAGAAATACCTCGGTATCTGGCAAACCTGGACCTGGTCCGACGTCGCCGAGCGCGTGCGCGCCCTGGCCTGCGGCCTGGCTTCGCTCGGCTTCAAGCGCGGCGACAACCTGGCCATCATTGGTGACAACCGGCCGCATCTCTACATGATGATGACCGCCGCCCAGTGCCTGGGCGGGGTGCCGGTGCCGCTCTACCAGGATGCCGTGGCCGCCGAAATGCTCTTCGTGTTGCAGGATGCCGGCATCCGCTTCGCCGTGGTCGAGGATCAGGAGCAGGTCGACAAGATGCTCGAGATCATGGATCAGGTGCCGACGCTGGAGCACGTGGTCTACGACGATCCGCGCGGCATGCGCCACTACAACCAGCCTTTCCTGCACGACATTCACGAACTGATGGAGATGGGGCGCATCCACGATCGCAACCATCCCGATTTCCTGAATGCCGAGATCGAACAAGGCCACTACAACGATACCTCGGTCATGCTCTACACCTCGGGCACGACCGGCAAGCCGAAGGGCGTCTGCCAGACCCATGCCGCCTTCATCGCCGCCGCGCAAGGCGGGGTGCAGGTGGACAACATGGTGGCCGACGGTGACATCCTGTCCTACCTGCCGATGGCGTGGGTGGGCGATCACCTCTTCTCCTTCGCCCAGGCCATGGTTGCCGGCTTCACCATCAACTGCCCGGAATCGGGCGACACGGTGATGACCGACCTGCGCGAAATCGGCCCGACTTACTACTTCGCGCCGCCGCGCGTCTTCGAAAGCCTGCTGACCTCCGTGATGATCCGCATGGAAGACGCCGGCAAACTGAAACAGAAGATGTTCCACCACTTCATGGACGTGGCGAAGCGCTGTGGGGCGGATATTCTCGACGGCAAGTCGGTTTCCGCGGGCGACCGCTTCCAGTACTGGCTGGGCAACCTGCTGGTCTACGGACCGCTGCGCAACGTGCTCGGTCTGAGCCGGGTCAAGGTGGCCTACACGGCGGGGGCGGCGATTGGGCCGGAACTGTTCAAGTTTTACCGCTCGATCGGCATCAACCTGAAGCAGTTCTACGGCCAGACCGAAACCTGCGCCTACGTCTGCATGCAACCGGATGGCGCGATCAAGTTCGATTCGGTCGGCCAACCGGCTCCGGGCGTCGAGATCAAGATCGCCGACAACGGCGAGGTGCTGGTCAAGGGCCCGATGCTGCTCAAGGAGTACTACAAACGCCCGGATGCCACGGCCGAGACGATCAACGGCGAAGGCTGGTTCATGACCGGCGACGCCGGCTTCCTAGACGAGGACGGCCACCTGAAGATCATCGACCGCGCCAAGGACGTCGGCAAACTGTCGAACGGCGCGATGTTTGCCCCGAACTACATCGAGAACAAGCTGAAGTTCTTCCAGCACATCAAGGAAGCCGTCTGCTTCGGTGCCGACCGCGACATGGTCACCGCTTTCATCAACATCGACATGGGCGCCGTCGGCAACTGGGCCGAACGTCGCGGCATCGCCTACTCGGGCTACACCGATCTGGCCGGCAAGCCGCAGGTCTATGAGTTGATCCAGAAGTGCGTCGAGGAAGTGAATGCCGGCCTGGCACACGACGCTATGGTGGCCGACTCGCAGATTCACCGTTTCCTGGTCCTGCACAAGGAGCTGGACCCGGACGACGACGAGCTGACGCGGACCCGCAAGGTGCGCCGCAACTTCGTCGCCGAAAAATACAAGGTGCTGATCGATGCCCTCTATGCCGGCAAGAGCAGCCAGTTCATCGAAACCGAGGTCAAGTTCGAAGACGGTCGGCGCGGCAAGGTGTCGGCCGACCTCAAGATCGTCGATTGCAAGACCTTCCCGATTGCACGAAAGGCCGCCTGACATGAACCCGCGCAACACCCTTCGGGCCATTCCGCGGTCCGGCGAGGCCAGCCGCCGCGAGGTGCTGTTCTCGTTCGCTTCCGTAATCCTGGTTTCCGCGCTGATCGGCGCGATGACCCTGTCCGTCGTGAGGATGCCGCTATGAGCAAGAAGATCGGCGACGTCATCCTCGACCTGCAGAACATCTCGCTGCGCTTCGGCGGCGTCAAGGCGCTGACCGACATTTCCTTCAACGTCCGCGAGCACGAAATCCGCGCCATCATCGGCCCGAACGGGGCCGGCAAGAGCTCGATGCTGAACGTCATCAACGGCGTCTATCACCCGCAGGAAGGCAAGATCTTCTGGCACGGCAATGAGCGCAAGAAGATGGAGCCGCACATGGCGGCCCAGCAGAACATCGCCCGCACCTTCCAGAACATCGCGCTGTTCAAGGGCATGAGCGTACTCGACAACATCATGACCGGGCGCATCACCAAGATGAAGTCGACCTTCGTCGAGCACGCGCTGTGGTTCGGCCGCGCCCGCAAGGAAGAGCTGGAGCATCGCAAGAAGGTCGAGGAAGTGATCGACTTTTTGGAAATTCAGCACATCCGCAAGACGCCGGTGGGCCGCCTGCCCTATGGCCTGCAAAAACGCGTCGAACTGGGTCGCGCCCTGGCCGCCGAGCCGTCGATGCTGCTGCTCGACGAGCCGATGGCCGGCATGAACGTCGAAGAAAAGCAGGACATGTGCCGCTTCATCCTCGATGTGAACGACCAGTTCGGCACCACCATCGTGCTGATCGAGCACGACATGGGCGTCGTCATGGACATCTCCGATCGCGTCGTCGTGCTCGACTACGGCAAGAAGATCGGTGATGGCGTACCGGACGAAGTGAAGAACAATGAAGAAGTGATCAAGGCCTATCTGGGCGCAGGTCACTAAGGAGACGGGGACATGGAATTCTTTTTCGAAGTCCTGATTGGCGGGCTGCTTTCCGGGGTGATGTATGCCCTGGTCGCGCTCGGTTTTGTGATGATCTACAAGGCTTCCGGGGTGTTCAACTTCGCCCAGGGCGCCATGGTTTATCTGGCCGCACTGTCGGTCGTCGGTTGCATGGAGAAGGGCGCGCCGCTTTGGCTGGCGGTCATTCTTGCCTTCGTCATCATGACCTTGTTCGGCATCGCCACCGAGAAATTCGTGCTGCGCAAACTGGTCAATCAGCCGCCCATCGCGCTGTTCATGGCCACCATTGGCCTGGCTTTCTTCATTGAAGGCCTGGCCCCGATGGTTTTCGGCTCCGAGCCGCGGGCACTGGATCTCGGCATCGTCGATGAGCCGATTGCCTGGTTCCTCGACAACTGGAACATGGTGATTTCCAAGTTCGACCTCGTCGCGGCCGGTGTTGCCGCCGTCCTGGTCACGACCCTGGCGCTGTTCTTCCAATACACCCGCATCGGCCGCGCCCTGCGTGCGGTGGCGGACGACCACCAGGCCGCGCTCTCCATCGGTATTCCGCTGCAAAACATCTGGGCCATCGTCTGGGGGGTCGCCGGATTCGTCGCGCTGGTCGCCGGCATGATGTGGGGTGCCCGCAACGGCGTGCAGTTTGCGCTCACTTTCACTGCGCTCAAGGCCTTGCCGGTGCTGATTCTCGGCGGCTTTACCTCGGTGCCGGGCGCCATCGTCGGCGGCCTGATCATCGGCGCCTCCGAAAAGCTGGCCGAAATCTACATCCCGCCGGTCATGGCCTCGCTGTTCGGCGGCAATTTCGGTGGGATCGAAGGCTGGTTCCCCTACATCCTCGCCCTGCTCTTCCTGCTGGTTCGTCCGGAAGGCTTGTTCGGCGAAAAGCATATTGATCGCGTGTAAAGGGAGATAGAACAAGATGCTTTACCGTGAAGCCGGTCAATTCAAGACCACTTACGCCGCCGACCAGCAGTTGTTCCCGATCCGTCAGGACCGGATCGGCGTCATCGCCCTGCTCGCCGTGGCTTTCCTCGGGGTACCGATGTTCGCCAGCGAATACTGGTTCTCGGCCATCCTCATTCCCTTCCTGATCTTCGCGCTGGCTGCGCTCGGCCTGAACATCCTGACCGGTTACGCTGGCCAGCTGTCGCTCGGTTCGGCCGCCTTCATGGCGGTCGGCGCTTATGCCGCCTACAACTTCCAGTTGCGTGTGGAGGGCATTCCCATCCTGGTGTCCTTCATCTGCGCCGGTTTGACGGCGGCCGGTGTCGGCGTGCTGTTCGGCCTGCCCTCGCTGCGCATCAAGGGCTTCTATCTGGCCGTGGCGACTCTGGCGGCGCAGTTCTTCATCGTCTGGTGTCTGACCAAGTTCCCCTGGCTGTCGAACAACTCGTCGTCCGGGGTGATCTCGACGCAGCAGATCGAAATCCTCGGCTACGCCTTCGATACGCCGCGCGCCAAATACCTGCTGGTGCTGGCCATCGTCGTCTTCCTGGCGCTGGCCGCCAAGAACCTGGTCCGTTCGTCGACCGGCCGGGCCTGGATGGCGGTGCGCGACATGGATGTGGCGGCCTCGGTCATCGGCATCAAGCTGATGCCGACCAAGCTGCTCGCCTTCGCCATCAGCTCCTTCTACTGCGGCGTGGCCGGGGCGCTCTACGCCTTCTGCTACCTGGGTTCGGTCGAGCCGGACGGCTTCTCGCTCGACATGTCGTTCAAGATCCTGTTCATGATCATCATCGGCGGCGTCGGCTCCATCCTTGGCAGCTTCCTGGGCGCAGCCTTCATCCTGCTGCTGCCGATTTTCCTGGACGTTGCCTTGCCGTTCTTCGCTGGCCTGGTCGGCCTGCCGTTTTCCAGCGCTACCGTGTCGCACATCCAGATTCTGGTGTTCGGTGCGCTGATCATGTTCTTCCTGATCGTCGAGCCTCACGGGTTGGCCCGCTTGTGGCAGATCGCTAAGGAAAAGCTGCGCCTGTGGCCGTTCCCGCACTGAGCGGGGTGCCACAAATTCACAACAAAGAGGAGACAAACCATGATTAAAAGCTTCAAACCTGCCCTGAGTGCCGTTGCGCTTTCCCTGGCCATGCTGTCTCAAGGCGCAGTCGCTGCCGAAGAGCAGTTCTTCCCGATCCCCGGCTACCGTGTCGGCCCGTATGGCGCCAACGGCCAGTCCTTCTACGGCGGCTTCATCGATTACCTGAACTACGTCAATTTGAAGGAAAAGGGCGTCAACGGCGTCCAGCTGACTTACGAAGAGTGCGAAACCGAGTACAACAACGCCAAGGGCGTCGAGTGCTACGAGCGCCTGAAGGGCAAGGCCGCCAAGTCGGCCGGCCCGATCCACACCATGTCGACCGGCATTTCCTACGCCCTGATCGACAAGTCGGCCCAGGACAAGCTGCCGCTGGCCATGATGGGTTACGGTCGTACCGATGCGGTCGACGGCTCGGTCTTCCCGTATGCCTTCCCGCT
Organism: Azonexus sp.; assembly: GCA_041904995.1. Classification (GTDB taxonomy): domain Bacteria; phylum Pseudomonadota; class Gammaproteobacteria; order Burkholderiales; family Rhodocyclaceae; genus Azonexus. The sequence continues at coordinate 12,013 of JAYRMB010000025.1, read as the reverse complement.
GGTCACTACCTATCAGATGCAAGCCTCGGCCATCGTCAAGTTCATCAAGGACAAGAACGGCGGCAACCTGGCCGGCAAGAAGATCGTCTATCTGTATCACGACTCCGCCTATGGCAAGGAAGCCATCATCGCCATGGAAGCCGAGTCCAAGCTCAACAAGTTCGAGCTGGTGCAGATTCCGGTGGCCCACCCGGGTAACGAGCAGGGCGCCCAATGGCTGAAGATTCGCCAGGAAAAGCCGGATTTCGTCGTCTTCTGGGGCTGGGGCGTGATGAACCAGACCGCCATCAAGGCCGCGCAGAAGGTCGGCTTCCCGCGTGACAAGATGATCGGCTCGTGGTGGGCCGGTTCGGAAGAAGACGTGGTGCCGGCCGGCGATGCCGCCAAGGGCTACATGTCGGCCACCTGGAACCTGGCCGGGGCCAATCTGCCGCTGATCGCCGACATCGAGAAGGTCGTCTACGGCGCCGGCAAGGGCAACATGCAGGATAAGGCCAAGCTCGGCACCATCCTCTACAACCGTGGCGTTTCCGCCGCCGTGCTGTCGGTCGAAGCTATTCGCAAGGCGCAGGAAAAGTACGGCAAGGGCAAGTCGATGAACGGCGAACAGGTGCGTTGGGGCCTGGAAAACCTGAACATCACCGATGCCCGCCTGAAGCAGCTGGGCGCCGCCGATCTGTTGCCGGAGATCAAGACCTCCTGCGACAACCACGAAGGTTCCGGCAAGGTGAAGATCCAGCAGTGGGACGGTGCCAAGTGGGTACCAGTGTCTGGCTGGATCGAAGGCAACAAGGCGCTGATCCACCCGCTGTTCCAGGCGTCCGCCAAGCAGTACGCCAAGGAAAAGGGCATCACGCCGCGTGACTGCAGCAAGGAAAAATAAGCGGAGAGAGCGGGCGGCGAGGGGGAGACCCCAAGCCGGTGGTCTGCTTCGTGAATGTCGAACATGAGAAAGCGCAGTATTCGGGCATCCGGCAAGGCGCGAACCACAGCCATAGCAGAAGCTATGGCGAGGATGAGCAACGCCGCCGGGGGCGCGAAGACAAGCTTTATCGGTTCGACCATTTGCGAAACAGACCACCCAAGCCCGGTTCCAACAGGGAACGAGACATGAATACACAAACAGCTGTGGCCGATAACTATCTGAGCATCAACAACATCGAGGTCATTTACGACCACGTGATCCTGGTGCTCAAGGGCGTGTCGCTCAATGTGCCGAAGGGCAAGATCGTCGCCCTGCTGGGCGCCAACGGCGCCGGCAAGTCGACGACGCTGAAGGCGATTTCCAACCTGCTGCACGCCGAGCGCGGCGACGTGACCAAGGGGTCGGTCGAGTACAAGGGCCAACGCGTCGATCAGTTGTCACCCAACGAACTGGTCAAGCGCGGCGTCATCCAGGTCATGGAAGGGCGTCACTGCTTCGGCCACCTGACTATCGAGGAAAACTTGCTGACCGGCGCCTACACGCGCAGCATCTCGCGCAGCCAGCTGAAGGAAAACCTCGAGAAGGTCTATCACTACTTCCCGCGCTTGAAGACGCGGCGCACTTCGCAGGCCGGCTACACCTCCGGCGGCGAGCAGCAGATGTGCGCCATCGGCCGGGCGCTGATGGCCAACCCCGAGATGGTGCTGCTCGACGAACCCTCGATGGGCCTGGCGCCGCAGATCGTCGAAGAGGTGTTCGAGATCGTCAAGGATCTGAACAGCCGCGAAAACATCAGCTTCCTGCTCGCCGAACAGAACACCATGGTCGCCCTGAAGTACGCCGACTTCGGCTACATCCTGGAAAACGGCCGGGTCGTGATGGAAGGCGATGCGGAAGATCTGCGGACCAACGAGGACGTGAAGGAGTTTTACCTCGGGTTGAGTTCGGCGGGGCGGAAGTCCTTCAAGGATGTAAAGCACTACCGACGCCGCAAACGCTGGCTGTCATAGGTTGCAGTGCGCTCGCCAGGGCGGCGTTGTCGGCACGCTTGTTTGCATGGAGCAAACGGCGCGCGCCTCCGCCTTGCCCTGACGGGCTACTTTGCAACCCATCGAACCGCTGAAGCGTACTCAAACGCTGCTGATTTATCGATTTGATCGTCCTGGCAACACAAATCCGGCCGCTGCTGCGGTGCACTGCCGATTTTCGGAGAAAACCATGAGTTTCTACGACCCGCTTGAAACCCGCGATCCGGAGGAGCGCGAGGCTGACCTGATGGACAAGCTGGCGCGTCAGGTGGCGCATGCCAAGGAGACGACGCACTACTATTTCCAGACGCTGGCCGGGGTGAATCCTTTCGATTGCACCTCGCGCGAGGCGCTGGCCAAGTTGCCGCTGACGCGCAAGCGTGACCTGATCGAGTTGCAGAAGAAGAATCCGCCCTTTGGCGGCCTGAATGCGCTGGCGCGCGGCAAGGCAAAGCGGGTGTTCGCCTCGCCGGGGCCTATCTATGAGTTGCAGGGGATGGACATGGATCACTGGCGCATGGCCCGTGTGTTGTACGCGGCCGGCTTCCGCCATGGCGATCTGGTGCATAACTGTTTTTCCTACCACTTCACGCCGGGCGCTTTCCTGATGGAAGGCGGGGCACGCAAGCTGGGTTGCGCGGTGTTTCCCGGCGGCGTCGGGCAGACCGAGCAGCAGGTGCAGGCCATGGTCGACCTGAAGCCGGATGGTTATGTCGGCACGCCGTCCTTCCTGCGCATCATTGTCGAGAAGGCCGAGGAAATGGGTGCCGATATCTCGTCGCTGAGGAAGGCGCTGGTGTCGGGCGAGGCGTTGCCCGGCGTGACGCGCAACTGGCTGAAGGAGCGTGGTATCACCGTCCGTCAGTGCTATGCCACGGCCGATATCGGCGCCATTGCCTACGAGAGCGAGGCCGAGGAAGGGCTGGTCGTCGAGGAGGAACTGCTGGTCGAGATCGTTCGTCCGGGGACCGGAGATCCGGTCGAACCGGGTGAGGTCGGCGAGGTGGTGGTCACCACCTTCAATCCGGATTACCCGCTGATCCGCTTTGCCACCGGCGACCTGTCCGCCGTCCTGCCCGGCCGCTCGCCTTGCGGGCGCAGCAATATCCGCCTGAAGGGCTGGATGGGGCGGGCCGATCAGACGACCAAGATCAAGGGCATGTTCGTGCATCCTGAGCAGGTGGCCGAGATCGGCCGCCGCCATCCGGAAATCCATCGCCTGCGTCTGGTGGTCGACAATCCGGGCGGCCAGGATCGCATGGTCCTGCACTGCGAGATCGAAACGGGACACGAGGCGCTCGACCAGGCCGTCGTCGGCAGCCTGCGCGATGTGACCAAGTTGCGCGGCGAAGTCGCTTTTGCTGCGCCGGGGGGCTTGCCCAATGATGGAAAGGTGATCGAAGATATCCGGGTTTACTGACCCGGAGATCATCCGATGAAACGCCTGCTTGCCCTGATGGCCTGCGTCGCCTTGCCGGCGCTGGCCGTCGAACCCGAACTGCGCCCGTCCGCCCGCCTGCTGTTCAAGGATCCCGAACTGATGCAGGTCGGCCGTTGCGTGCGCTATGAAGAGGGCGGCTCCGGCTGGATCATCGCCGACCCCAAGTTCTACCTGAAGGGCGAGGTGGTCGGCAGCGAGATCGTCACCCGTCACCTCGGGCGTTGCCCGGTCGTGCCCGGCAAGAACATGCAGCAATACTCGCGCGACGAGTTCGTCCGTCACGCCAAGGCCTACCCCTGCGTGTCCGACAAGGTGCCGGAGCGCGACGAGCAGATCGGTGTCGTCCGCCTGAAGGTGACCGATTGGGAAACCCCGCATGCCCGTGGCGCGGCCAACGCCGGCCGCCTCTATCGCGGCCAGTTTCTCGACCGCAAGCTGGAAAAGGGTATGGAAATCGAACTTGAGGCCGATCTGCTCGGCACCTGCCGTTAACTCCATAGACCAGGCGCCGCCGATCTAATCGCTGCGGTGCACCGGCCAAAAAGGCCAAAAACCGGGAAGTCGTGGCGGCGCCTACCGCGAACACCTGCACTGCCGGGTGACGCCGGGTAGGGCATCGGGCATCATCTGCCCTTTGTCGCCGATGGTCGGCGCCTGGAGAAACAGCGCATGAAGCAGCACATCGACGAACTACTGGCTCGTATCGAGTCCCTGCAGAACGAGCTCGAAGAGGAATACCGCAAGGCGCGTGAGGACTGGGCGCGCAAGAAGGCCGAACTGGCCGACGAACTGGCCCGCCAGCAACGGCGCTACAAGACCGGCTTATTCCGTTTCCTGATCCGCTCCAATTTCCTGGTCGTGCTGACGGCCCCGGTCATTTACGCCGGCTGGGTGCCGTTCCTGCTGATGGATTTGTTCGTTACGGTCTATCAAGCCATCTGCTTTCCCATTTACCGCATCCCCAAGGTCAAGCGCGGCGACTACATCGTCTTCGATCGCGAAGACCTGCCCTATCTGAACATCATCGAGAAGTTCAACTGCTTCTACTGCTCCTACGGCAACGGAGTGGCCGCCTACTTGCGTGAAGTGGCGGCTCGCACCGAACAATATTGGTGCCCGATCAAGCACGCCCGCCGCATCAAGGCGGCGCACGACCACTATCCGAAATTCTTCGACCATGGCGACGCCGAGGCCTTCCAGCAGGGCCTGAATCGCCTGCGTAAACAGTACGACGATGTGAAGGATTGAGCGGGGTGGCGCTGCGCGATATTCCCTCGGCATGGTAGGAGTGCATTAAAATAACAAAATTATCACTCCTGCTGCATTTATGTTTGGGTTTATCGAGCGGGTATTGGGCGCTCCCGCTGCCACGTCTTTCAACGCCGATCCGTTTGGCCACGAGGCCGACAATCAACTCGCCGTTCGCGATGCGCCGATAGCGCCGCCTGCATTGCCTGCGGCAGTCGTACAAAGGGACGAAATTCTCGATGCGCGCAGCCGCATCGCCGGCTACCGGTTTTCCGCCCGTCGTCCGGAATCGGCCGGCTGCCCGGATGCCGAAGCGACGGTCGCGGTATTGACCAGCGCCAATGTGGCGCAGTTCGCCCAACGCCGACTGGCCTTGATCCCGCTGCAGGCGGCAGATTGGTTTACCCACGATTACGTCTCGCTGGTCGGGCCGCACACGGTGTTTTTGCTGGATTTGCCATTGGCGGATGGAACGGCAAACGAAACTTGGCAGACCGCTGTCGCAGCCATGCGTACCTCGGGGGCCAAGCTTGCCTTGCCAGGATTGGCGGCGGTCGAATGCCCTGCCGAGTTGGCAGCGGTGGATTACCTGTTGCTCGATTTCAATGCCTATTCGCTGTCGGGGTTCGAAGCGCAGGTGAAGCGTCTGCGCCAGAAGCATCCCGGGCTCCACTTCGTGGTCGATGGGCTCGGCCGCTGGGCAGAGTTCCGCTATTGTCTGGCGCAGGGGGTAAGCTACTGTCTAGGTAGCTTTGCCGCCGAGAGCGACGAAGAGAATCTCGCCAGGGAAATCAGCCAGAGCCGCCTGGTTTTGGTCGAGATGTTGAATCTGTTGCGCCGCGAGGCCGATGTCGATGAACTCGCACAGCTTGCCAAGCGCGACCCTGGCGTTGTCGTCAAGATCGTCGCCATGGCCAACTCGCCGCTGCTCGGGCTGAGTCAGAGCGTGACCAGTATCGAGCAGGCAATGCTCGTACTGGGGCGTGAGCAGCTCTATCGCTGGGTTTCCATCGGATTGTTCCGCGCCGGAGGCAATTCGCCACGCGACGAAGTGCTCCTCGAATTGGCCCTGGCGCGCGGACGTTTTCTCGAAAGTCTGGGACGTGCCAAGAAGAGCAAGGCGGAATGCGACGAATTGTTCCTGCTCGGTCTCCTTTCCCTGCTCGACAGCCTGCTTGGCCTGCCGATGGCCGCCGTGGTCGAACGCATCCATTTGTCGTCCGTGTTGAGCGAGGCACTGTTAACAAGCGATGGGCCGCTCGGCCCCTACTTGTCGCTGGCGATTGCCGTCGAAAAGGGGCATGTGGGCAACGTGGCCCGCTTCGCTCAGGTCCTGGGCCATGAATTGTCGGAGATCGAAGCGGCCACGCTTGGCGCGCTGGCCTGGGCCGAAGAGGCCCTCCGCCAAGGTGGCCAGCCTGCCTAAGTGCGGCGGCCGAACAGGCCCTTGACGGCCTCCTGCAGGTCGGCCGGCAGGACGACGACCTTGGCATTGTTCTTCTCGCCCATGCGTTCCAGTGCGGCGATGTATTTCTCACCGAGCAGGTAAGACATCGGGCCAGTCTGCTCGCCGATGGCAGCGCTGACGCGGCGGATCGCCTCGGCCGAGGCTTCTGCCAGCATGACCTGGGCGTTGGCGTCGCGCTTGGCCGATTCGAGGCGGGCTTCGGCTTCGAGGATGGCCGACTGCTTGGCACCTTCCGATTTGGTGACGACGGCCTTGCGCTCCCGCTCGGCGGCCGCCTGCATTTCCATGGCGCGTTGCATCGATTCGGAGGGCTTGATGTCCTGGATTTCCACCGACTTCACCGTCAGGCCCCAATCCACCGCCTCGTCGGCGATGCTCTCGCGCAGGCGGGCCTTGATCTTGTCGCGCGACGACAGCGCTTCGTCGAGTTCCATTTCGCCGACGATGGAGCGCAGCGTGGTCATGATCAGGTTGCGGATGGCCTCCGAAAAATCGGTAACACCATAGACCGCCTTGACCGGGTCAGTGACTTTGATGAAGGCGATGGCATTGGTCAGGATCACCGCGTTGTCGCGGGTGATGACCTCCTGCTCCTGCACGTCGAGGATGATGTCCTTGGTGACCAGCTGGTAGGCGATCTTGTCGAGGTAGGGAATGACCAGATTGAGGCCGGGCTTGAGCGTGCCGTGGTACTTGCCGAGACGCTCGACGATCCATTCCTCACCTTGCGGCACGATGCGCACGCCCTTGGCGATGGTGACGATGACGAAGGCCAGAATGGCCAGAACGACGATGAAACCGGGGCTAAGATCCATGATTGCTCCTTGCGTCGGCCCGAATCAGGCCGGGGTGACCTTGAGAAAACTGCCTTCGACGGCAACGACCTTGACCCGTTCGCCGGCAGCAATGGCGCTATCGGCCAGGCAGACCCACTCCTCGGCACCGAGGATGGGCCGCTGGAAGCGCACCTTGCCGCGCTCGAACGGCGCGACAGCGGTGACCAGCAGGCCGATCTCGCCGAGTACCTCGCCTTCGGCCAGGCCGATGCGTGTCTTGTGCAGACCGGGCTTGAAGACGCGGAACCAGAGCGCGACCATGGCCAGCGATGCGACGGTCCACAAGGCCAGTTGGGCCGTACCGGAGAGGTCCGGCAGGACGAGCAGGGCCAGCCCGACGAGCAGCGCGCCCAGGCCGAACCAGACGACGAAGAAAGAGGGAATGGCCAACTCGGCCACGATCAGCACGAGCCCGCCGACGATCCAGTACCACCATTCGAATTGCATGGAGTCCTCCTAGTGTTTGCCAGTATTTCGGCTTTGTGTGACGCGGTCAAGAAAGGCTGTGGTTTTTACGGATTTTGGCCGGTGCACCGCAGCATTTAGAATTGACCAATGAACACCGCCCTGCTTCTGCTCCCCGACTTCGCCCTCATCCTGCTCGGTGCCGCCATCCGCCGCTGGATGCATCTGGGCGACCATTTCTGGAACGGCGTCGAGAAGCTGGTCTATTTCATCCTGTTCCCGGCGTTGCTGATCAACGCCATCGTCAAGACGCGGCTCGACCTGGCAGCGGCCTTGCCGCTACTGATCACGGCCTTCGCCGCGATGGGCGGGGCGATGCTGCTCGGCCTGCTGCCCAAGCTGTTCACCAGGCTGCCGGCGCTGACCTACGCCTCGATGTTCCAGTGCGCCTACCGCTTCAATTCCTACATCGCGCTGGCCGTTGCCGGCATGCTCTTCGGCTCACCGGGCATCGCCACCATGGGGCTGATCGTCGGCACGGCGGTACCTATCGTAAACCTGGTTTCGGTGTGGATGCTGGCGCGCCATGGCGAGGTTGGCCTGTGGCGCGAAGTGGCGCGCAATCCGCTGATCTGGGGAACGGCGGCCGGCTTCATGCTCAATCTCGCCGGCTTCGTGCCGCCGGCACCACTGCAGGCTTTTCTCGGCCGCCTGGCCGATGCCTCGATCGCCCTCGGCCTGATCACCGTCGGCGCCGCCTTGCGCCTGGAAAGCACGCCGGGCGTACGCGGCTTCTCGTCGTGGGTGGTGCTGGTCAAACTGCTGGCCCTGCCGACCATTGCGGCCGTGGTCGGCCAATGGGTCGGGCTGAGCGGTTTGAATTACCAGATCGTGGTGATGTTCGCCGCGCTGCCGACGGCATCGTCGGCCTACATCCTGGCCATGCGCATGGGCGGCGATGGGCGTAGCGTGGCCTGGCTCATTTCGGCGACCACGCTCGGGTCGATGCTGACCCTGCCCTTGTGGGCGGCCTGGGTGACCGCCCGCTGATTATTTCTTGGCGGCTGCCGCACTCTTGGTGCGCGGCTTGGCGGCGGCTTTCGGTTTGGCCTGGGCCTTGCTGGCTTCTTCAGCAACGGCCTGGGCGGCCGCTTCGGCGGATTGCTGCATCTGCTCGCGCATCTGCTGCATCATCTGCCACGGCCACATGGCGGCGTCCGAGAAGGCGTTACCGGCAGGCGCTTCGGGCGGGATTTCCTCGGCGGGGTTGGCGGCTTCGCTGACGCGTTTGGCGGCATCGGCCGCCATCTGGCCCATGGCCTGTACGGCACCTACCGTGGAACGCTGCATTTCGAGGCCCTGGATGGTCATCTGCAGCATGGAAAGATTCATGCGCAACCAGCCTTCGACGGCCTTCAGATCCTTGATGCGCTTGTCCAGTTCGTCGACATCGAAGGTCGGCGCCACCATGCCGGGGAGCGAGAAACCCATGTTGCCCCACATGTTGCGCATGAAGTTGAGCGGGTCGTGTACTTGATCGTCGGACATCTCTCTCTCCCCGTCGGTGTAATCGTCACATCTTAAACCAATTCGTAATGCAAAATGCTAAATTACTAGGCCGACAAAAAAGGGGGTATGCATGTTGAAGCTGCTGGTGGTCGAAGATCACGCTCTGGTGCGCGAAGGGATGGTGCGCCTGCTCGCTCAGTTGGAACCTGAAACCTCGGTACAGGAATGCGCCGATTTCGAATCGGCCTTGACCGTCCTCGACGGCGAGGAGGACTTCGATCTGGTCCTGCTTGACCTCGCACTACCGGGGATCGACGGCTTTGCCGGGCTCGATATTCTGCGTCGACGTTATCCGGCCATGCCGGTGGCGGTGGTTTCGGCCTTCGACGATACGCCGACCATCACCCGCGTGCTCAATCTCGGTGCTTCCGGTTTCATTCCCAAGGCCTACTCGGGCGACAAGCTGCTCTCCGCCGTGCGCGAAGTGCTCGACGGCAACATCTTCAAGCCGAACAGCCAGCCAGGCGCGCGTCTGGACGATGCCGTGCCGCTACCGCCGAGCAAGGTCAGCGTCAAGCCGGAGGATGTGGGTTTGACCGATCGTCAGGCCCAGGTGCTGTGTCTGATGGTGCGTGGCATGTCGAACCGCGATATCGCCCAGCAGCTCGACCTTTCCGAAGGTACGGTGAAAATCCATGCGACGGCGGTATTCAAGGCGCTTGGCGTCGGCAGCCGGACGCAGGCCCTGGTCGCCGTCGCCCGCTATGGTATCGACTTCGAGAGCGTTTTCTGAAGCTGGTTGAGCAGGGCACGTAGTTTGGCGGGGCGAATCGGTAGCACCAGCCCCTGCGCACCGGCTGGCAGTTCGGTGCCGCTATCCTGAACCAGCACGATCAGCGGGCCGCTGACCGAGACACCTTCGGTGACCAGAGCGGCATCGGCGATGTTGATGATCTCTTCGCTCGCCGTTGCATCATCGGTCCCGTCGATGACCTGATAACCCCAATGGGCGACCAATTCGCGGCAGGCGCGCAGGTCGTCGCTGTCGCCGAGCAAGCGTAAACGGTTTTCCTGAGCCGGGGCGGCGCTGGCCGGCGGAATATCCTTTTCCGGCAGGGCGCGTGGCAGGCGGATCGAAAAGGTCGTGCCTTCGCCCAGGCGTGAGCGCAGATTGAGCGGATGCCCCAGCGCCCTGGCCAGTCGATCGACGATGGACAGGCCGAGCCCCAGCCCCTTGTTCTGTTCGCGTGCAGCGTTACCGACCTGGTAGAACTCGGCAAAGATGGCCGACTGGTTTTCCGGTGCGATGCCGATGCCACTGTCGCGAACTTCCAATTGCACCTGTTCGCCACGCCAGCGGGCGACCACCAGGATGCGACCGCCCGGTGGGGTGTAGCGCAGGGCGTTGGAAATCAGGTTGGTCAGCATCTGCTCGAGCATCTTCGGATCGGATTTCACCCACAGATCAGTGTGACGGAAGAGCAGGCCGATCTGCTTGTCCGTCGCATCGTGCCGGAAGGTCTGGTGCAAGCGATTGAACAAGGTCATCAGGGGGAAAGTCTGGAGTTCCGGCTTGACGCCATTGACGTCGAGGCGGGAGACGTCGAGCAGCGAGTTGAGCAACTCGCCGAGCAGCGTGGCCGAAGTGGAAATCTGTTCAGCCAGTCGTGGCAAAGCCGAGGTATTGCCGGCACGCAATTGATGCATCAGATCGGCACTGAATAGCGACAAGGCATGTAAAGGTTGCCGCAAGTCGTGGCTGGCCGCGGCGAGGAAACGGCTTTTTGCCTTGTTGGCCTTTTCGGCGGTATCGCGTTCGCCGGCCAGTTCGCACGTCGCCTCACGGATGCGCTCCTCCAGGTGCTCGTGGCTGGCTGCCAGCTCATTGGTCATCGCCGCCATCTCGCGGAACTGGCGGCGGATCAGCAGGGAGCCGACAAGCATGGCGAGCGTGATGAAGAAACCGAGCGTGCCGAGTTCATGCAATCGGTTGGTCCATGGCTCGAGGATCGTCCCTTCGGGTATGGCGCTGAGAATGCGCAGATCGGCGAAGCCAGTCACCGGAGCGACAGAAATCAACAGGCCGTTGGCGTGGATGGTTCCGTTTTCGGGAATGTTGTCGCGCAGTTGTCCGTTGAACAGTTGGTCGGCTGCGGCAGAGCCGAGAACCGTGGATTGCCGGCTCAGATCGGTCGGGCGACACGAGGCGACGATCTGCCCCTTGCCATTGATCAGCACCGCCTCGAAATTGTCCGACAGTCGGCTCGACCAGCAGAAGTCCTGCAAGTAGGCCGGTTCGATGGCGGCAAAGACCGCGCCGTTGAAACGCGCGCTCTCGCCGTTGATGCGTCGGGCGATGGCGTAGGTGTAGCGGCCCGAATTGCGACCGATGTAGGGGCCGTAGGTGGCGGATTCGGCCCCGCCCTCGAGCGCGACGAAATAGGGGCGGTCCTTGACGTTGATATGGGGGGCCGGATAAGCCGTGGAGATGAAGCGCTGATTGCCGAAGCGGTCGAACACGATCAGATCGCGCAATTGCGGCATGGCGCGCGAATGGCGCTGGGCGACATATTCCCAACCGCGGGTCGGCTCCCATTTTTCCCAGTCGCGCCGGTTGTTGGACAGATCGGTGGACATTTCGCGCAGCAGGATGTCCAGGGCCTCGAAGGCACGTGCCGTATGTTCGGCCATCATCACGCTGAAATGCTGCAGGCGCTGCTCACCGGCGTTCAGGTCCCGCTGGCGGGCAAGCGCGAGGTCGATCAGGAAGACTAGCAGCACGCTGACCGTGCCGATCAGCGAAACGACGAGGACGAAGGTTTCCGGCTTGCGCTTGGCCATGCCCGGCTCAGAGCTGGTAGCAGTAGAGCGGTCGCGGTGGCGTGCACTCCACCTCGATGACGCGGTCCGGGGTGACGCCGGGGACCGGGAAACTGTTGCTGACGAACAGGCTGCCCGGCTTCATCTCGGCTTTGACCTTGTCCCACAGCTTGGGCATCGGGGCCGGCGACAGGAAGGCATAGACAACGTCGTGTTCGCCGAGCGGCGCGGCCCACAGGTCGTCCCAGCGCCAGCGCAGGTTGGGGCGGCCGACGCCGAGAATCCAGCCGACCAGCCAGGTCAGCGGGGCGTTTTCGTAGCCGGTGAAGTGGT
>JAYRMB010000011.1:0-121158 GCA_041904995.1 Azonexus sp. | reverse complement strand
AACTCGCTCGTCACTTCCTGCTTTTGCAGCTTGAGCGATTCGGCTTCGGCCTTGGCTTGGGCGACTTTCTGCTCGGCTTCAACCTTGATGCGCAGCAGGTCGCGTTCGGCCTTGAGTTTTTGCTGTTTGTTGATATCAGTGAATATGAGCAGATATCCCGGCGTCACGAGCAGAAATACTGTTGCTCATGAGCGTTGCCAAGAGATTCGGCCAAATAAGCGCGTCGGTATATTTTTATTTTCTTATATTAAAATAACCTGTCTCAAAAAGACCTCCCCGTGGTCTCGGATCGGCGTAGCCGAACGAGCCAGGCACCAAGTGAAACGCGGTAGTTTGGGCCAGACAAGATGGGGGTAGAAGTGCAGAGACTGATCAAGCTTTGATCACATGCCATCCGGGAGGAAGCGCGGCCAAACAACACATTTGGCAACCCCCCTCGCCTTTCAGTTCAGCTAATTACCCTTTTGTTTCGCATCCGCGCTCTTGGGGGCAGCATGCGCGGCATCACTGCCATTCCGCTTATGTTGATCGTACCAGGAGGCTGCCCGCAATACACCGAGCGTAGCTGCCAATGCCGACATCAGCGCATAGATGAACAACAGAAAACCAAGGTATTGCCCCGGGGACACAAAGAAGCGAATGTACTCATGTAGCCAGCAATCATTGGGCAACGGGAAATTCATCGCTTTGGCCCACAACGCCGCCATTAGCGCCAGTATCTGAACTACCACAAAGTGTGCAAACCCGGCACTGACCCCCATGAAGGGGCTTTCTCGATCTGGCTTGGCGCGCGAAATCAGAGTCCGGAATTTTTCATCGCCGAAGCCCAGCCAGATGGTGAATCCTGCCAACGTAAAACCTAGCACATTGGGCAGTGTTGAGAGTGCGGTATCCCACCACGCTTCCCTGAGCCAGAAAGGGTACATGGCTCCTGCCAGCAGAACCGAGACGTGAAGATAAGGGGAACTGAACAGAGCCCGGGAGCCGCCATAAGCACGCCAGTAGCGGGCAAAAATCCCGCCGACGCCGGCATAGCTTTTCTTGACCCCATCCCACACGATGTCAGTTCCTGATCTGTTGAAGAATCTCCTTGGCTTTGACCAAAAGCACATTGGCCCGAATCTCGACTTCGGGATCATAGTGCGTTTTTTCGACCAGCGGGTGCTCCGTGGTCGACAGGCGAACGGTCTTTCCGCGGGAACCGCCGACTCCTGAGACCTTGCCATTGGATTGAGCCACTCGCGCCAACTTGCGAACCCTTTCGCTTGGCGCCAGGCCTTCTCCTTCCTCCTCCTGCAAAGTTAGCTGATAACTGCTGGCCCGCTGGCTGGCCATATCCTCGAACAGATCGTGTTCGAATTCCTCAAAGTCATCTGGATTGGGTGGTGTGACCACGATTTCCAGCGTACGTAACCGAGGCATACCGAGAATTTTTTCCAAGGTATCGCGTGAAGGCTCAACGACCAGGTCGATTTTTCCAAAAAGTGCCAGCAGTTCTGCGGAGGCAAAGATACCGCGAAGGATCGTTGCGGCCTGTGCCGTGGAAATTACATCCTCTTTATCCCGAGTGATCATCACCAGCCGATGCCCCTTCGAAAAAAAGACGAAGGGCACATACTGAAAATGTGGTTTGAGATGCTCAGGGATGGAAATCTGATCCAGTTCGCGCTCATCGGCAGGTTTGCCCTTCAACACATTGAACCAATCCCGGGTCGAGTCCAGTTCGATGTACTTGTAGAACTCTCCTCGAACAATCGCGCTACCGTCGGTATCGCTTTCGTAGCGCAGGGTCCCAAGCTTGCCGACCCAGTCTCCTTTGAGCTTGACGACCTTGTCCAGTTCGCCAGCTTGGCGGAATAGTTCGATGTAACGCTCAGGTCGATGCGGGGCCGGCATCGTGATATTGATTGCCCCGAACTGTAATTGACGTTTTCTGGCCATGGCTGTGCCGATCCATTTGATTTGTTGATTAACGCTCTCGCCCGGCTTCCTGCCAGGCTTTTTGCACCGGAGACAGCAGATATTCCATGACGGTACGCCGGCCTTGGTGTATTTCGGAGATCACCTGCATGCCAGGCGATAAGCGCAAGCGGCTACCATCAGTTTCGAGATGCTGGGTGTCGAGGCGGACCAAAGCCTTGTAACGTAGCCCGGAGGCTAGATCGGGCGTATCTCCGGAGGACTTGGCCGCAGCTCCCGAAAGGTCGGCTGCATCAGGCCCGACATGCGTCACCGTGCCATCGATCATGCCGTACTTTTGGAACGGGTAGGCGGCCAGTTTGAGTTTGACGCGTTGATCGACATGAACAAAACCCACATCCTCGTTCTTGACCAGCACTTCCGCCTGGAGCGGTTCGTCGTGCGGCACCAGCGACATCAGGACAGTGCCGGGAGAAACCACTGTTCCCACCGTATGCGTTGCCAAATCCTTGATCACACCGCGCTGCGGGGCGCGCAATGCCAGCAAGCCCGATTTGTGTTCGATTTTTTCCAGCTCCTCGCGCAGTTTTCTGAACTGCGATTCGGTTTCGACCCGTTCATTCTGGAGTTCGCTGCGGTAATTCGATGTAATTTGGGCCAGCTTCTTTTCGCTGGCCGTAATCGTGGATTTCAGGCTGGCGACGGTTGATTCCTGGGCACGCAAATCCTGTTCTTTTTCGATCCGATCACGCTGTTTTTCCTCGACCGCCAACTGACTGTAAAAGCCGTCCTTACCCAGTTTTTCGAATGCAGCGGCACTCTTCCGATAGGTTGGGACGGTTTCCCTCAGTTTGCGCGCCAGTTCTTCCGAAGCCTGCAAATCGTGGCGCGTCTTGCCAAGCACCGCTTGCTCCTGGGCGAGCGCATCCTGGTAAGCCTGCCGGTGTGCGGCGTATTGGCTGGCGACCTGAGCATAGATTTCCGGAGAATCCGTACTCTCGGTACGCATCGGCAAACCGGCCAGTTCAGCCTCGATGCGACGCAATTGCAAGCGCTTCAACTCGAATTCGCTGCGGATCGTGCGAGCATCGGCTTCGGTGAGCTTGGCATCCATTCGCATCAGGACTTGTCCCGCTTCGACCGACTGTCCTTCGTGGATCAGAATTTCCTGGACGATGCCGCCTTCCGCCGGCTGGACGATCTTCACATAGGTCTGGGGAACCAGGCGTCCTTCGGCGGAAGCAACGATATCCAGCTTCCCAAAAACAGCCCAAGCCACCAGGATGAAGAACAGGGCCACGACGCTATAGAGAACGGTCCGTGGCAATTTTGCCGGCGGGCTCTCCTGGATGGATAGGAGGCCCGGCGCAAAATCCAGCACGTCATTCGATAGCGTCTTCACAGCAGGTTTCATGCTGGCGTGGCGTCAATTCGTCGTCGCAGCCGTGGTCGGCAGCCATTCCCTCACGGCAACCGTCCCCGGCTTGGTTGGATCGGGCAGCAAGGCCGTTACCTTTTTGCCGGGGAACATCGTTTCGCGCAGTTCCTTCAGGGTTTCTTCCAGTTGGCCGAACGGCGCAACCGCATCGATGATCCAGACATGCTCGCCACTTTTCCATTCATGCGGGGCCACCTTGGGCTGCTCTGCGCGCAGTCGAGCGTCGACGTGATCATTGACTAGCGCCCAAGTCACGAAGGCATAGGGTAGCCCGCCCTTGGTATAAAGCCGGCACTGGTCGAGGATGATGGGCGGCAATACCGCCCAATCGGTATCGCCAAGGAACATAAACTTCTTCACGGGATCTTTGGCATAAAGCCACAGCGCCGGCCCAAGAATTGGCAGTTTGGCCAGCGAGTCCTTGGCCTGTTCGAGGGCGGCCATGGCCGCCGCTTCAGTTGTTTTGTCAGTCATATATATCCCTTGTCATGAATCTCAGCTGATACGGTAGTCGCATACCGTCGTATCGAAGCGGCTGCCGACGGTTTGTGCCTGGCTGCCGAAATTACTACCTTTCAGGGTGTCCTGGGCGGTATTCAGCGAAATGGCCGATTCTCCGCCGGCGGCGTAACGCGTTGCAAGCTCGCCACCGAGAGCGGCCGAATCACTGCAGCTCAAATGCGTGTCCAGAAGACCGTTCATCAGGCTCCACTGGGACAATCGAGGATTCGCAACACGAGCGGCATCAAATTTCTGTACCAGCGCCTTGAAATCGAAAGTGTCGATATCCCAGCCAGTCGGATTGACTTGGCCCCAGGTGTAATAGGGAACTTCTTCGACCACCTGCAGTTTGGTGACGTTCTGGTTGCTGCTGGAAACATACCAATCCTTCAGCGTGATCTGACTGCTTCCTCCCGTCGAGAGAATCAGATCCGAACCCGACTTCTTGAACGCCAAATCGGTTTCGTCAATGCCGCCACCCAGGGAGAGCGTATTCGAGGCTCCCGAGCCGGGCAGAACGATATCTCGGCCATCACCCCAGTTGAAAGCCAGAACATTCGCGCCGCCACCCGCCTGGATGGTATCGTCGTATATGCCGCCGGCGATGAAGTCATTGCCGGCACCAGCTTCGATCACGTCATTCTGCCAGCCCCCGAAGAAAGCGTTGTTGCCGCCCGTATCGCGCAAGGTATCCCGGCCGTTGGAACCGGCCAAAACATCGATGCCACAGCCTCCATCCAGGATGTCGTCGCCGCTACCGCCTTGCAGATAATCGTTGCCGCCTTCGCCGTAGGCCATATCGCCGCCTGAACCGGCATAGACGATATCGTTTCCGCTCCCGGAGTGGATGACATTGTTCCGGGAGCCGGCAACGATGATGTCATCGTTACGCCCAGTGGTGATCGATGCCGCCCAAGGCGTACCGTAGGTTATCTGCGTCTTGATCAGTAAATCACCCAGCGTTTTGATACTGCCGTCGGCGAACTGGAATTTCTCTATCGGCGAGGTGATTTGACCGCAGCGATCGACGCTGACCGTGAAATCGAAGCCCTGATCCGCCTGCTCACAGCCTCCGGCATTCAATACCCGAACTTGTGCCGAGTAGGTGCCATTGGCTTCGGTGATGCGCAACGCCACGTTGTTGAGGGAAAGCCCGGCACCGAACCGTATAGTGTCCGTCCCGGCAACATCGGTGATCTGGTCCAGCCCGTCGCCGACGTTGATCAGGTAGGTGTCATTCCCGGTGCCGCCGATCAGCACATCGTTTCCTTGGCCGCCATCCAGCGTATCGTTGCCTGCCAGCCCCTCCAGCAGGTCGTTGCCGGCACCGCCCGAAATAAGGTTGTCGCCGGCATTGCCGGTCAGGTGGTTGTCCTGGCTGTTGCCGCCTGCACCGATATTGCCGCTACCCGTCAGAATCAGGTTCTCGACATGCTCCGGCAGGACATAGCTGACGCTGGTGTAGATGGTATCGATGCCGCCGAACGCGAGTTCGGTCACCGTATCCGACACATTGTCGACGATGTAGTCATCGTCGCCAGCACCGCCCGCCATAGCATCGGCACCGGTGCCGCCATCGAGAAGATTTCGGCCACTATTGCCGATCAGGATATTGTTCAAGGCATTGCCGGTCGCATTGATATTGGCATTCCCCGTCAACATCAGGTTTTCGACGTCGGCAGATAGCGTGTAGGTCACGCTCGAGATCACCGAGTCGTTCCCCGAGCCGGCCGTTTCAACGACGCTATCGGCAATGTTGTCGACGATATAGGTGTCGTCGCCTGCCCCGCCCATCATGATATCGGCACCTTGGCCGCCATCCAGGCGATTGGTGCCGCCATTGCCGACCAGCACGTTGTTCAGTGCATTCCCGGTCGCATTGATATTGGCGCTACCCAGGAGTTCGAGCCGCTCGACGTACTCCGCGGCCGTCAGGCTGATCGTCGTGCGAATGGTGTCGTAACCGCCGTTTGCCGTCTCGGTCACGCGATCGCCTGTGTCGTCCACATAGTAAATATCGTCGCCGGCGCCGCCCGTCATCTCGTCGGCCCCTGCTGCGCCATCGAGCACGTTGGCAGCGGCGTTGCCAAGCAGACGGTTATCCAGCGCATTGCCGGTCCCATCAATGGCCACATTACCGGTTAGGGTGAGATTTTCGACATGTTCAGGCAGGACAAAGGTCGCCGAGGAAAGTACCGAGTCAATCCCTTCACCGAAGAATTCGATCACCGTATCCCCCAGATTGTCGACCACGTAGGTATCGTCCCCCGAGCCGCCGGCCATGGTATCGGCTCCGATTCCACCATCGAGGACGTTATCACCGGTATTGCCAGTCAACTGGTTGTCGAGTTCATTCCCGATAGCATTGATAGCACCGGTTCCAGTCAGCCCCAAATTCTCGACATTGGCTGACAGCGTGTAGGTAACACCGGCAAGTACCGTGTCGACGCCGTCCGTCACACCTTCGATCACCGTATCACCGCTATGGTCGACGATATAGGTGTCGTTGCCGGCTCCCCCCGCGAGCGTATCGGTACCGGCCCCACCGTCCAGGAGGTTGTCGCCGGCGTTGCCGACGATCGCGTTGGCCAGTTCGTTGCCGGTGCCGGTCAGATTCGCCGTTCCCGTCAAGGCGAGGTTTTCGACATTGGCCCCAAGGGTGTAGTCGATGCTGCTGAGTACGGTATCAACGCCTTCATGAGCCAGCTCGACCACCCCATCGCCGGCCTGGTCGACCGTGTACGTATCGTTGCCGCGACCGCCGGCCATGGCATCGGCGCCGACCCCGCCATCGAGCAGGTTGTCGCCGGCATTGCCGGTCAGCCGATTGTCGAGGTCGTTGCCGGTGGCGTTGATGGCGCCCGTTCCGGTCAACGTCAGATTTTCCACATTTTCCGCAAGCACATGGCTGACGGTTGCCCTGACGGTATCGGTGCCTTCGTCCGCCGCTTCGATCACCCGGTCGCCGGTATTGTCGACCACGTAGATGTCGTTACCCGTGCCGCCGGTCAGGGTGTCGCCGCCCAGACCGCCGTCGAGCCTGTCGTTACCGGCACCGCCGGCCAAAATGTTATTGCCCCGGTTGCCCGTTAGCACGTTGTCCAGTTCGTTGCCGTAGCCGGCAAGGTTGGTCGCTCCGCTCAGCGTCAGGTTTTCGACGTTGGCGCCCAACGTGTAGCCATCGAGCGTTGTCTGGACCGTATCGTTACCTTCGGCGAGCAGTTCCGTCACGGTATCGGCGACATCGTCAACGACATAGGTATCATCACCGGCGCCACCGATCATCTCGTCGATGCCCGCACCGCCATCGAGCAGATCGTTGCCCGTGCCACCATCCAGACGGTCATTCCCATCCATGCCCGCCAGTTCATCGTTGCCGTCCCGGCCGAACAGTGCGTCGTTGCCCGATTCGCCATAGACCTGATCGTCGCCGTCATCGCCGGAAAGCACGTCATTGCCCCAGCCGCCTGACACGAGGTCGTTGCCCGCGCCGCCGAAGACCACATCGTTGCCGCCTTCGGCAAAAACCGCATCGTGACCGTCGCCGCCAAAGACGACATCACTACCCAAGCCGGCGTAGAGTACATCGTCGCCGGCTCCGCCCATCGCCAGATCGTTGTCGGCGCCAGCGTAGATCAGGTCATTGCCATCGCCACCGTCGATGATGTCGTTACCGCTATCTTCGAAAATTACGTCGTCGCCAGCCAAACCCTTGACGATGTTGTTGCCGTTCTTGCCGAGGATCAGATCCTTGTCTTCCGTTCCGAGCAGTTCTTCGCCGCTCGGCGAGAAGGGGGAAGAAACCACCGTTTGCGCCGTGCCATCCGTCTGCGGCACTTGCGTTTCGTTGCTGTAGGCGAAGGTCACGTCGGCAATGGCGATCTGGCTGCCGTCAGCCTTGGTCATCGAACCCATGCCCCGTACCGTCTGGCCGTTGATAACTTGGAAATTTCCGTCGCTCGTCAGGTTGACCGCAGCAACACCCAATTCGGTCAGCGTACGGAATTCTCCGGTATCGGTGACGCCGTTCTGGTTGGCATCCTGCCAGACGCCGAACTTCGCCCACTTGTCGTCGGCGGCGTCAAAGCGGTCATCGCCGTTGCTATCGAAGGCACGCAGACCCTCCAGGTCGCTTTGCGCACCTTCCTTGTAACGTGTAAAACTGATCTCGCCAGCCTTGTCGATCTTGCCGTCACCGTCGATGTCGTAGGCGAGCAAGCCGTCGTCCTTCCCGACCCACGAAGTACGATGCTTCCAGCCATCGCCGTTGACGTCGAAAAAGACGTTGGAGTCATCGACATTCACAAATTCGAAGCCATTGCCGTTGAGGTCGACGGCAATCGGCTTCTTGCCACCACCACCGCCACCTGGCGGGGTCGGCGGCAGGTAAGGGCCGTAGTGCGGCACCGAAATCGACTGGATGGTGCTGGCGCCTTGCGGGTCGGTGATCTTGACCTGGAAGATATCAGTCGTCGGGTAAATTGCCTGGCTGGGCAGGTTGCCCGGGTAGTACACGGTCCCATCCTTTGTGCCGGCATATTGGCCGTTGACCAAAATGCGATCGCTGGCAATACCGGGTTCTTTCCAACTGGTGTATTGGAAAGAACCATCCGCATTCAGACTGACGCCACCATACTGAGGTTGCCCCACAAGTTCGTAGGTCAGCGACGATGCGGGATCGTCGATGTCGGCGCCAACAACTCGCCCGGTACCGGTGTCCTCATAAGCAATCGGTGTCGTGTGATCCTCTGCTGGCATCCATGGGAACTGACTGGGAACCGTATAGGGTTCGTAGATAGGACGATCATAAGCGTAGGTAGGAGAGCCGTTTTCATCGTATCCCGAAACAACCTGTTCGTAGCCGTATATGGCTCGCGTGGCGTGATCAACTTGACCCAGCGTTGGGGCATCGTTGACGTTCTGTAGCGTAATGTCGACCGTTGACGTACCTTCCTGACCATTGCTGGCCCGGGCGATGTAATCAAAACCGGCTCCGGCTCCGGCATAGTTGGCTTCCGGGGTAAAGTGAATGAAGCCGTTGACGTCGATGAAACCCGTGCCATGACGCAGATTGGTCAGCCCGGTAATGCTCAGGTCACGCCCGAGAATGCCGCCCAACGTATCGTTGGCCAACAAATCGGCAGCACTGACAATGATTTCCACATCCTCATAGCCCGTCACACCATCACGGTTGGCTTCAACAGCCGTCTTGTCGTCGACGCGCGTGACCAAGAGCGAGAGATGGCCGTTTTCACTGGTCTGAACCAGGATGCCCTCCGGCACTACGGTAACGCGGGTGCCTTCCTTGTCCGCTTCGAGATCGGGGCTGGCGAGTTGCTTCAGCGTGCCGTTCTGAGTGAAGGTACCCATGGCGTAGTTGAGTTCGCTGACGCCAAAAGTAGCCAAGCCTTGAACCTCGCCGGCATCCTGGGCACCATCCTGATCGAGATCGCGCCAAACCTTAAGTTCGCTCCAGACGGGATCGGCAGCCGTCAGCTTGCCGTCGTAGTTGGCATCGACCCAGGCCATGCCAGCCAGGCCACGGCGGGATAGCGCAACCGCGCCATTGGAAAAAAGCTCCTTGCCGCTGTCGAACTGGCCGTTGTAGTTGCGGTCCAGTACCAGCATTGCATCATCGCCCTTGACCCAGGCGGTTTGCTTCAAATAGCCGGAATCGTCCACATCGAAGGCGACACCGTGTGCACGGTCGGTAACCTCTATGCCGTCACCATCCAGATCAAGTGCTACCGGCCGGAAAACCTGTGTCGTGCCGGTTATCGGGGCAGCCAGTTGGCCATCGCGGCCGGCGCGTTCCTCTTCCGTCAATCCGGCCTTCGGGTCGCCGGCATCGGTCTGTAGCTTGGCCGTCTGCACTTCCCACAGGGGCGCGATAGCGCCGCGCGAAAGCGCGGAGCGGACCATGCCTTCAACGATGGATTGGTAGGATTCGGGGCTTCCTACTTCGGCGTTGTAGGGGCGACCGGAGGTATCGAAGCGCAGTGCCGGGTGCTTCTCGGCACCGGTGAGTGGGTCAATGTCGGTGTAGCGGTAACCACTCATGTCATAACCGACGGAGGCCATGCGGTTGGGGATGATGCCCAGTTGGCTGCCGGGGTTCTGCTGGCGCTCTCGCTCGATGAGCGAGTTGAGCACGGCGAGCGTGCTGGTCATTACGCCTTCGACGGCTTCCTTTCCTCCAGTTTCGCCCACCGCTTGGTAGCGAATACCATTTCCGTCCCAAATGAATTGACCATTGCCCCAAGGATCGGGAATTTCGGGGGCATCATCACTAAACAGCGAGTCAATGATCGAATAAACCGCATATGCCCATCCGAGAACAGGAATAGTATAAGCACCGATGATCTCAATCATCACTATATCAACTGCAGCGATTGCTGCCCCGGTCATGTCTCCATGCGCGACGCTGTTGATCAAATTGATATACGGAAGAGCTTTACCAAGAACCTGTCCTGCAACTTGTAAGGTGGCAGGAACTTCGGTGATCAGGCCTGACGTTTGAAGAAAAGCTGCTGCATCCGCAGCACCTTTTACAGCATATGCAGCTGAGCTTATCGCAGCAACGCCATCCCCCTGTTCTAGTGCATTGGATAAACTATAGAGTGAGAGTACCGTGCCAGCGATGCTTGCTGCTGCACCCAATTCCGGCAAATCACGAGTACCATCTAGATAATCAAGATCGGCAGCCAGCCGCAGGCCAGAGGTGACGATGGGCAGGGGCTGTCCGGTCTGGATGGCCTTGATGAGGGACAAGGCGTCGATGAGTGAACCGACGCCATTGCCGATGGTTTGCAGCGTGGATTCGGACTGGCTAATGAGGGTGGGATTGCCGTAATAGTCGGTACCCGTAACGGCCTGCCTCTTCACTTCGGTCAATGCATCACGCATGGTCGTATCGTGGGCGTTGGCGCTATCGCCAAGCTCCTGCCCTTGGCGAGTCATATCCTGTAGCGTTGGGGCATCGATACCGTTTGCCGCCAGTGTTTGTTTAAATTGCTCATTGAGACCGGCGCTGACCGCAGCGCCGTCAATCTGGGTGATGCCCTGAAACTGACCATTGGCAAACAAGGTTTGCACACTGTGTCCACCGGTATCGACCGTGGTGACGCGGGTCAGCGCCGGTGTCTGGCTGTCCAGATATTGGCGGGTTTCCAGGGTGATGCGAGAACCGTTCTCGGTGCGAGTTTCTTCACGCAGCGTGCCGACGCGTACGCCATCACTGTCCAGCAGGGCGCTCACGCGAATGCTCTGCAGCACTTCTCCTGTCGAGCGATCCTGAATGCTTGCCGTCACCGTCCCGTTGAAGCCTTCGAGCGGGATCATGGCAATGGCCCCTGTCTGTGCGCCAGACGTGAATGCTGTCGCCAGGCTACCACCGAGAGCGGCTAGTTGCGCATCCGTTAGCGTGCCTTCCACACTCCATGTGGCAGTCTTGCCAGCATAGGCTCCTGTCAGGAAATCGAAACCGGTCACAGTGCCATGGCTATCAGTCAGGCCACGGGCGATCTGGCCGTCAGCCGTCAGGATGAATGTGCCGTTTGCGCCGCTCACCGCGACAGCCTGTCCATCCCCCAGTGCTACGATGCTCAGTTGCGGGTCGTTTAGCAGGGTGTCGCGCAGTGTTGCAAAAGCCGAATTCTGGGCAAGTTGCAGGGGGTCTATGCCCAGACTGCCCAAGTCACCGCTGGCATCCGCCAACAGGATAGGGCTGACCATGCGGCGAACCAGTTCGGCTGCGGATTGCCGTGCCGATGAACCGGTCTCGCCCAAATCGGTATCAGCCAGTTCAAAGGAAAGGAGTGCTGCAAAGGTCTCGGCTTTCGCCAGCGTGGTGACGCCGCTTTCACTGACGTAAAAGCCATCTCCACTCAGGTCGGCGACAATAAAAGCAGGGCTGCCTTTGGCGTCGGTCCTGTCTCTTTTTCTGATGATGATGTCGTCGCCAAACTTGCCTCCGTCGATAGACTTCCATGCACCATTGGAATAGATCTTTCCATCGAGATAACTGTTTGAGTTTTCACTCTTCAGCCCGCCAACGAAAAATATTTCACCTTCGGATGTGACACCAAATAGGTCAGTGCCCGTGCTGAAATAGCGATTAACCGGTTTTGCACCCTGTGGGTCATCTACTGCGTTCAGAAATGCGTTTAGGCCGTCTCTCCTGCTGGCGTCCTTTGCCATAGGAAGAAGCTTGGCCAAAAACGTCAAGCCGGGACTTGCTGCAACGGTGCTGCTATCAAAAGATGTCGTGCTGTAGGCTTCTGTCAACAGACCCCGCAGGCCGGGTGATGCGTCAACCTTGGCAAACACCTTGGCAACGGCGTCTGCCTCCATGATGCCATTGCGAAGCACTGGATTTTTCGGAAGCCCATTCTGAATGGCGTTTGAAATTCCGTCCGCATTGTATTTTTCCGCAGAGAGTGCGTTGATTATCTTGATCACCGAATCGAAGCCGCCCTGTCCTCCTTGATTTATGGCTTTTGAAAGCATGAGGACGATGCGCTTTTGGTCCACATCGGGCAGCGCGTTAAAACGGGCGCTATTGATCTCTGCGAGAACCTTGGGGGCGTACTTGCCGACAATTTCTTCTTGCTCGTAGGTCGTGCTAAACCATTGCTGATTGTTTGAAACAGCAAGAAATTCATTGATCAGCTTCTTGTCATTTTGTTCTTGTTGGGTTAGCTGCGATTTCGCATTGTTCGTAAGAAATGCCATGGCATTCGCAGACAGAGAACGGTTTGTTGGTGCCAACCAATCGTTTACTTTGTCGATAAAAGTTTGTCGCAGGCTTTGGCTGTTTACATGAAAATCGAACTGAATGACGCCAACGCTCCAACCTGAGTTTCCCTTCTGCGCATCATTCAATGAATAGGGGGTGGCGCCGGCTTCCGTCCCATAACCCATGACAAAACCGTAAATGGTTTTAAGCCGCTCCAGCGTATAGGCCATTTTTCACTCCGTATCAAATTCAGTTGATGGAAAGCTTGTTTAGCAATTTCTTGCTGATGCGTTCTGTGCTGAGCGGATCCCAGCTCTTTTCACGCCGCCTCATAATTTCGTTGTCTATTTCGTTTTGCTTGGAATAATCAATTTCGACTTTGCGCTCCCGATAATCTTTGCGCGTAGGGCTTTCCACCCACCCCGGAATATTGTCGTTTTCCATCAGTTTCAGATATTCCGCACGCAAGGCGCGCTTTGCGGCGACAACTTTCTCTGTGTCCATAACAATCAGACTGCCCTTCGTCGTTCGCGAATAACCATCGCGAATTCGAAACCGAAGTACAAAACCATTCTCATAGCCCGTTGTAACGAACAGGCTGTCGCCAAAAATCAGGAACTGGCCGACTACGCTTGTCGTGTATGCCGCTGTGCATGCCCTGTATCTATAGTCATAAGGCTCAATGTCCTTGTTATAATTTCGGCCGAAGGTTTGACTCCACATCAACTGCTCACCCTTCCAGAGCGAAACAGTAGCGCTCAGCGGTTCACAACGTTCATCAAACATGGAAGGAAAAGGCAGATCGGGTCTGCCCCCTGCGTAATGCATGACATCCCAAGTCATTTTTGGATTGTCATGAATCAACATTGACAATTCATTGTTGATTGCGACGCGTTCATATCCCGCGAATTCGCGTGCTGCCTTTTCAAATGTATCTTCATTCGATATAGACTCTGAGCTTGTCGCCATGTCGCCGGGGATTGAGCGGGATTTCGGGCTCCCTGATTTCAATCTGACTTGCATCGGTTTGCCATTTCGATAGAAGAATCTCGAACCATCGAATGTACCCGAAAGGCATTTTCCAGAGAAAAAAGCGCAGGCCTTGGCTGCCACCTTTTTATCGTACTGCTGGTTCCATCGGTCAATTATGATTACTACAGGGTCGCTCCCCCATATACGCTTATCCCCCAAGACTATTAGCCTGACATAATCGTTTTCTTTGTAGAGGCGTTGCCATACTTCCGGAAAATGAGGGTCTGGCATCACCGATTGCTGCGCGAAGCTTCCAGTGCAGACCAACAATGTCACAATCAAAGAAATAAGTTGCTGCGTCCGTTTCCATCTCATTTGATTATTCCTCTTTCATTCACTCCGCGTCTTCTCGTAGTGAGAGCGCATAGTTCCCGCCCGTTTGCCGAAATCCGAGCCGCTTCAAGAACCGATCCATCTTTTCCAGTTCAACCCCGCTATTGATCCCGACGGAAAGCTCGAACACGCCACGGTTCTCCGCCCATTTGCGGAAAGCCGCCAGCAACTTGAGTCCAGCACCGCTCATGCGCCGGTCCGGCAACACGTCGTAATGGATGACACTCGCCACCATCAGGTCGGAGAAGAAATGCCGCTCCACGCCGCCGATCAAGGCACCGATGATCTGCCCGGCCTCATCCTCTGCCACGAAGAAGCAGTGGGTCTTGTGGGCGTTCTGGCCAGTCTCGATCACCGCCCGTAGGTTCTGCGCCACGCGTTCGGCGTTGTAGTCGTAGGCCGAGAAACGGGTCATGGCATGCATGCGTCGCCCGCCTTCGATACAGGCCGGCACGTCATTGAGGGTGGCAAATCGGATATTCATGGTTTTCAGGCGGTTTCCGGAGTTGACCGTGCCGGCTTGCCGGCGCGTTCTTCGCTGAGAACGGTGACCCGCTCGCCGATGCGCACCACTTCATCGACCTGCAGGTTCTTCGGCAGCGCATGGGTGATGAAGAGCATGGTCACCTGGCCGCGCAACTGGTTGATGGTGGTGGCGAAGTGCTCGGCGGTCTGTGGATCGAGGGCGCTGGTGGCTTCGTCGAAGACGAGAATTTTCGGGCGTTTCAGGAGCGCCCTGGCGATGGCTAGGCGCTGGCGCTGTCCACCGGAGAGACCACTGCCGCGCTCACCGATTTCGGTCTGGTAGCCGTTCGGCAGTTTCTCGATGGCATCGTGGATTTCGGCCAGCTTGGCCGCCTGGACGATGCGCTCAAAGGTAGCATGCGGGTTGGCGGCAAGCAGGTTGTCGTAGATGGTGCCGGAGAAGAGCACGGTCTCTTGCGGGACGACGCCGAAGTAGTGGCGCAGTTCGTTGGCCGAGAGATTCTGGATGTCGGTGCCATCAAGTTTGATGCGCCCGTCGGATGGCTGGTAGAAACCTTGCAGTAGCTTGGCGAGGGTACTCTTGCCGGAACCGGATGGCCCCATGATGGCGACGGTGCTACCCGGCGGTACGGCGAGGTTGAAATCCCGATAGAGGTAAGGGTGCTTTTCGCTGTGGCGGAACGCGAGACCTTCGATCTCGATCAATCCCTTGCCTTCAGCCATGCGGGTCGGAATGACCGCGTAGGGTTCGGTCGGGGCATTCATGACATCGCCCAGGCGCTTGACCGACAGGCTGGCCTGCTGGAACTGCTGCCAGAGTCCGACCAGGCGCATCATCGGCTGGCTCAGTTTGCCGGCGAACATCTGGAAGGCGACCAGCATGCCGATGGTGAACTCCGTGCTGCTCATCACCGTGTAGGCACCCACAACCAGGATGAGTAGGCTCATCAACTGCTCGAGGGTGGTCGCCGCCGTGTTGTAGCTATTGGCGAGTTGCCGGGTCTGGAATGTGGCGTGCAGGTAGTCGGCCAGGTAATCCGAGAAGCGCGCCTTCAGTTGCGGCTCCATTTGCAGGCTCTTCACCGTTTCCAAGCCGGCGATGTATTCGGTGATGAAGGCTTGGTTGCGGGCGCCGAGCAGAAACTGGTGGTTCAACTGCGACTGGAACATCGGCGCGACGACCATGCTCAGCACGACGATGACGGCCAGCACCGCCAGCGCAACCAAGGTCAGCTTGACGCTATACCAAAACATGATGCCGACGAAGATGAGCAGAAAGGGAAGGTCGAGCACCAGTGTCACGGCGGCGCTGGCGACGAACTCGCGGATGGTCTCGACGCCGTGCAACCGGGCGGCGATGACGCCGGTCGGGCGTTTCTCGAAATAGCGCGGCGGTAGCTTGAACAGGTGGTCGAAGACGGCCGCCGCCAGCACGGCATCGACCCGGTTGCCGGTGTGCAGCACCAGATACTGGCGCACCCAGGTGAGGATGGCGGAAAAGACCATGAACACCGCCATGCCGATGGCGATGACGACGAGCGTGCTCTCGGTGCGATGGACCACCACCTTGTCGATGATGGTTTGCGTGAAGAGGGGCGTACCCAACGCCAGCAATTGCATGACCAGCGAGGCCAGCAAAACGTCGCGCCAGACCTTCTTGTGTTTCATGAGGTCAGGAACGAACCAGCGGAAGCCGAAACGGGTAGCGCTGCCGACGACATCCGGGTCGAGAATCGGCGGGCGGCCCTTGGCTACGAAAAAGACGACACCGAGGTAGCGCTCGGCGAATGCCTCGTAAGGCAACTCGCTCGGTGCGTTGGTGCCGGCCTCGAAATATTGGACGCGCTCCGGCGAAACGTCGGTAATGAGTCCCAAACAGGCAACCGGCATGGCGACTTCGTCGGTTGTTGCTGCTGCTCCCTCTGGTGGGGCATCCGCCACGGTTGCTGCCTCGCTCTTCGGCGGCACCAGCAAGGTCAGGCAAGGCGTTGCCACCTCCGCCAAGGCCGATGCCTCACGATGCTTGAGCTTGATGCGGAATCCCAGTGCCCGGACCGCGTGGATCAGGGTGTCGGTGGTGTAAGGTGGCGGAAATTGCTTGAGCAGCAGCTCGGCATCGAAGGGGATGCGATTGAGGGCGCACAAACTCCCCACGGCCCAAACAAGTTGGGCCGGTTCGAGTTGCCATCGGGCAACCGTTTCCCGTTTCTGCCTCCTGGTTGAGGCCATGCGCTTGATCCGCCGAAGCATGTTCAGCGAATCAAAGACAAGTCAATCGTTGCGTCGAACGAGTCTATTGACCGGAAACGGCAGTATGGTTGATCCCCTTCTCCCTGAAGCATGATCCCTGTATCGCTTTTTGTTGTATTTCTGCAGAAAGCGGGGATTTCATACCAAAAGAATATCCGGGTCAATACAGACGAATGGCATAGGGCGTTTTGTCGCCCCCGTCTTTCGGCGATGGCTCAGGTGGAAAACCTTCCTCGCGCAATCCACTTTGAAATTGTGGATGGGGATATGCCGAGTTCGCGAGCGATTTGACGGCTGTTGAGGCCGCTTTTCGCCAAGGCTTTGGCCCGTGCAATTCTTTCCAGGGTCGCCTGTCCGTAGCCTCGCTTGCCCGGCGACAATTCTTCCTCCAGCGCAAACCACATTTCCGCCTGAAGAACAGCCCAGCCCCAAAGCATGGGATCCCAGCGGTAGGGGTCGAGTTGCTCCCGAAGAATCTCGGTCAGCGTTTCGAAATCACTATCCAGTGCGGCAGTACCGATTTTCTTCAAGACACGCGGGGAAGCTGCCAGGGAGGCTTGCAGGAGTTCCATTTCATCGTCGATGGCGTCGGACTCGTAGTCCCATTCGAAGATCACATCGGAGAGGGCAAGCCGGCGACGTGTGTCGCGCACAATAGCGTTGCCGCGCAGAAAATCGAGCTGGCCGCGTTGCGCCGCAAGGGCGTACGCCTTCTTTCCCAAACGGTAACGCTGATAAGCCTGCGAACGGGCCACCCCGCTCCGGCCATGCTG
Source organism: Azonexus sp. (assembly GCA_041904995.1). Lineage (GTDB taxonomy): Bacteria > Pseudomonadota > Gammaproteobacteria > Burkholderiales > Rhodocyclaceae > Azonexus. The sequence continues at coordinate 103,688 of JAYRMB010000011.1, read as the reverse complement.
CGAATGCTCATCACAAAAGCGGGCTCCGGGATAGGTAAAACGAAAACAAAGTTCGCAGATAGCAACCTCATGCCAATGGCGAGCCGACCAGCCAATGAGTGCCAAGCCCCAGAGCAGGCGGGATACTGGGTCGAGGTAACTGTGTCCATCTTGCCAGAGCAAGCGATAGCCGTGACGTGCTGCCAGCACGGGTGGTAAAGGCTTGGTGGTCGCCCAATCGCCCTGCTGCCTGGCTTGCATTCGCTGGTATTCCTGAGCAGGGTCGACCCGTTGGGCAGGATTGGTCAACAGGTGCCAAAGACCCGGGCAATTTTTGCGCCCGAGGGTACGCAATTTCCGCCACACCAGAATCCGCACAGGCTCGGCGCGTATTGTCGGGATTTCGAGTTCCATCTCGAGGAATTGCGTCAGTGGCTCCACCAGAGCTACGTACTGCCGGGTATCCGCAACATCGCGGCTACGTAGTTCGGGAAATTCCCGCGGGTCATAATCGATTCCAGCCCCGACATCGAGGGCCGCTTCATGCAAAGCCGTCCAGCCGGCCACCACCCAATTTATCTCGCTGGTGCCAGGAATTGACATTTGCTGTTTTCGCACCTCGTTCACTGGGGGCTGGGATTGTAACGAGAATGCAAGCCTCTGAAACGCCCTGCACAGGAGGAAACATGGAATGCGAACCGCTGATGGATGCACGCAAAGTCGCCACCCTGCTGGGCATCAGCCTGCGCACGCTCGATACCCTGGTCGCACGGGGCGAGGCACCTGCCTTCATCCGTATTGGCCAAGCCCGCCGTTGGCGGATGGCTGAAATCAATGCCTGGATCGAGGCTCGACTCGGTGGCACAGGCCACTCCGGCGCAATGTCAATGCCGCTACCTCCGGCGATGAACCCCTCAGGTAGGCGGATTGGCGTCGGTCGCTGAGCCCCGGTTTCTTCACCAACTCTTGCGACAAGGAGTAGCGATGAACTAAGGACCGAACAAAACCCTCGGCCCATGAAGCGCAAAACCCGAGGTGGCGACCTCGGGTTGCGTACTGCGGATTCCAGTTGAGACTTGGAGTACGCAGTATCAGCAACGTCACCGGATAAGTCAAGTCCGGGACGGTGGGCTTTCTCATCCGTTCGTTTCGCGAGAACGAACATTCATTCCTTCGGCGCGAGTCGCCGGAAACGGAGAGATCCATGCGGATACCTGTAGCACAGCAGCGTGAGATTGCACGCCTGCATTTTCATCAACCTCAATCTGCCCGCTCCATCAGCCGGATTACGGGCATCTGTGCCAACTCAGTGGGTGAGTTGCGCAAACGAATCCAGACCAGCGGCAAGAACTGGCCGGATATCGTCGACCTCGACGACGATCAGTGGGAAGAGGTCCTGGGCACCAAGAATCGCTCGGTCGCCCAGCGCAAGGTATCGCCAGACTGGGCTTGGGTCCATGAACAGATGCAGTTGGAGGATGCCACTCGGGAGCAAATTTGGCAGGAATGGCGGGAAGAACATCCGGATGGTATCGGCCAGTCTCAGTTCAACGAAGGCTATCGAAAGTGGCTGGGACAGCAGCGGGTGGTGATGCGCCAGATTTACCGTCCGGGAGATCGGATGTTTGCCGATTTCGCCGGACGCAAGGTGGTCATCCAAGGCGGCCCCGGCGAACCCGCGCGCGAGGCCAATCTGTTTGTCGCCGTCATGGGCTGTTCAAGCCATACCTATCTCGAACTGGTGTGGCAGCAGACGACGGCCTGCTGGCTGGCAGCACAAGCGAATGCCTTCGAATATTTTGGCGGCGTCCCGAACTGGGTCGTCAGCGACAACCTCAAGGCGGCTGTGCTGCGCCGGGAAAAGGATCGCATCGTCCTCAACCCGCAATATCTGGAATGTCTGAAGCACTACGGTACGGCTCCCATGCCGACCAAGCAGCGCTCGCCGCGGCAAAACGCCAAGGCGGAGGCCGGGGTGAAATTGGCCCAGCGCTGGGTTCTCTTCCGCTTGCGTGACCGGGTGTTTTTCAGCCTGGAAGAGGCGAACGCCGAAATTCGCCGGCTCAACGAATTGTTGAACGACCGGAAGTTGACCAAAAGCGAAGATACTCGGCGCAGCCGGTTCCTTGTATTGGATGCGCCGGCCTTGCGTCCGCTGCCCTCTGCTCGGTACGAATTGTCGGAATGGCGCCACAGCGTCCGGGTCGGCGACGACTATTTGATCGAGCATGGCAAGTGCTATTACTCGGTTCCCTGGCAACATCGGGGAGATGTGGTCGATTTGCGTATCACCGGCACTTCGCTGGAAATCTTTCGGCGCAACAAGCGGTTGGCAACCCATGCGCTTCTCACGGAACCTGGAGAGATGTCCCGGTACGAAGAGCACATGCCGGTTGCGCATCGCCGCGTCCAGGAAGGCGAGCCGCATGCCCTGCTGAACTGGGCCAAAGCACAGAATCCGGTGATCGAAAACCTGTTTACGCACCATCTGATGGAACGCCATGACCTCACCAATGGACTCAAAGCGGCTCGCAAACTGCGTGCGTGGGCGCTGGAGTATGGCGATGAGCGTTTCCTGGCCGCCTGTCGTTACGCACAGTCCTGCAATATCACGGCAATTCGAAGCATCGAGTCTATCCTGAAGAAGAAAGCCGATTTGATGGCCCAGCAGGCGGATGCCTCCACCCATGCCGGCGTACGCGAAGCCCACGAAAACAATCGGGGCGCCGCTTATTTCGGAGGGGAAGCATGAGCACAGTGCAACAGACCCTGAGCGGGCTACGCCAACTGAAGTTGAGCGGCATGGCCGATGCCTACCAGCTGCAACTGGATCAGCCGAAGCTCAATGCGTCATCCTTTGACGAACGGTTAGCCATGCTGGTCGATCGGGAGATGTCGAATCGCGATACACGTCGCATCCAACGGCTGTTGAAAGGAACTGGGTTTCCGGAGTCGGCGGTATTGGAAGACTTGGATGATCGGGCCGGTCGAGGGCTGGATAAGGCTTTATTGGCTACTTTGGCTGGGTGTCAGTGGATTCTGCGCCATCAGAATCTGAATATCCTAGGGCCGACAGGGGTTGGAAAAACCTGGCTGGCATGTGCATTGGGCACCCAGGCCTGCCGGCAGGGAATCTCCGTTCTTTACTACCGGTGTTCGCAACTGTTCTCCGATATTGCGATGGCGTTGGCCGACGGTTCGGTCTCGACGCTGAAATCCCGGCTGGTTAAACCGGCGTTGCTGTTGATCGACGATTTCGGCAACGGCGAGATCAATCTGGCCGTCGGGCACGTGCTGCTCGATATCGTCGACCGGCGCATGCGCTGCGGATCGTTGCTGATCACCAGCCAGTATCCGCGGGCGCAATGGCACGGACTGTTCCCTGATCCGACGCTTGCCGATGCGGTATTGGATCGCATCGTCCATCAGTCGCATCAACTTCAGCTCAAGGGCGAGTCGATGCGGAAGATTCGAGCGCAGGAACGGATGGCCAGCGAGTAGTTCAGTTGTCTGGATGCTCACGTGCAGCAACGCTCGTGAGCATCATTTCTTTGTTGAGTGCGCGCGGCGCCGGGCTATGAATGCTGCGCATGACTTTCGGATGACCTGCTCATGGCAAACTGGGCAGCCTGCTCATGTCGAATCGGTCAGGGTGATTGTGAAGGTCCGCTGTCAACATGCTGTTCGGCGGTGGTCTTGGCTTCGACGGCTTCGGTGAACGAGCGGGAGAAGGCGAAATTGGTGATCGAGAATTCATCGACGACCACGCCGTGTTTGCCCAGGCGTTCGTTGAGCAAGCCGCGGATCTTGTCGCGGACTTCCGGGCGCTTCACGATCAGGTCTTCCGCGGTGTAGAGCGCGGTCGAAGCCTTGACGGCTTCCTGCACGGCAGGGGTGATGATCTTGACGCCGATATCCTGGCCGACTTCGCGGAAGACCGAAACGACCGCCTTGGGGTCGATGTGGTAATTGAGCGCGATGCTGGCGTGCACGGATTGCAGGTCGCGTGAGGCGGCGTCGCCATCGCCTTCGCCCTTCTGCACGCGCACTTCGAGCAGGTGCATGGTTTGGGCGATGGGAATGCGGAAGTGCAGGCCTTCGTCGTAAACCGTGTCGTTGATCTTGCCGAAGGTGGTCATCACGCCGCGATGGCCGGCCGGAACGATGGCGAAGGGGGCGGCCATGGGCAGCACGATGGCGGCAGCGATTAGCAGGGCGATGATCTTGACGGGTTTGCTGGAAACAACGTTGGCGATGGGCATGATGGCGTCCAAGAAATGCAGCACGCATGGCTGCGATGGGCGCAATGTACGCCTTGATGCCGTTGTCGTGATTCGCCGAAATCTGAGGGAGATTCCGGTTTTTCTGGGGTCCCTCGAGAAATGGGGCTGCCACGTTTCGCCAAATGGGTAAATCAGGCGAAGAGGTTGATATTCGTTCCCAGTGTATCGGTCGTACCGGACGATGCAGTTGAGGCAGAGGAAGCGCTGCTGCTACCCGAACTGGCCGACTGTTGGGCTTCCAGTTGAGCCAGCTTCATTTCCAATGCCTGTATCTGCTGTTCGATAGCCTTGGCCTGTTGTGCGGCATCTTGCGAGTCGCTTTGTTGCACGCGAGCCAACTGTTTTTCGAGCGCGGCGATCTGTCGCTTCAATGCGGCAATCTGCGAAGCGCTGGACGTGCTGCCATAGCTGCTGCTTGTCTGACTTGTTGCACCAAGCGAAGCGATCATCGAGACCATTTTGCTTCTGCCGCAAGGCGATATTGCGGCCTGCCTCCTTACTTTCTTTATGGGCTTGGCCAGGCCGGATTTCAATGGCTTGCTGGGTAAAGTTGGGTAAAAGCCAGCTCGCGGCGAACTGCCTCGATGACGCCGGGCCAAGCGCCCGGTTCGGCTTGGCGGAACAGTCGCATCGTCGGATACCAGGGTGTCTGCTCCACATCGAGTTGCCAACGCCACTCCGCCGAATGCCTGAGCAGAAGCCAGCATGGCTTGCCCAAGGCACCAGCCAGATGGGCGACAGCCGTATCGACGGTGATGACGAGGTCGAGGTTCGCGATCAGGGCAGCCGTTTGTGCCATGTCGGTCAGTTCAGTGGCGAATTGTCGGAAGGATGGCCAAGCGGCGACAAGGCTTTGTTCCTGATCATTGATGCGGTCGTGCAGTGCGATGAATTCCACGCTGCCGTCGAAGAGCGGTCGCAGGACGTCGAGCGGAATATCGCGGCTGGGATTGGGCAAGCCATGTTGGCGACCGGCCCAGGCTATGCCGATTCTTGGCGCTTTCCTGTCACCCAGTTGCTTACGCCAATGGGCGCGAAGTGCCGGGGTGGCATGAAGATACGGAGCTTCTGTGCCAATGGCCTCGCGACCGACATTTAGTGCCAGAGGCAGGCTCATTAGCGGGCAATGAACGTCATGCGCAGGGAGGTGATTGGGTTGCTTGGCCAGCATCAGGACTCGCGAATCCAGTGTGGCTAGCAGGTCGCACAAGGGGGCGGGAGCGAGCAAAATGACTTGCTTTGCCTGATCGGCAAGCCGGGTGACAAAGCGTGCGAACTGGATGGTGTCGCCCAAACCTTGCTCGGCCCACAGCAGTAGCGTTTTGTCGTGCAGTGGAAGGTCGCCCAGCCATAGCGGTTTGTCGCTGATCAGGCGGTGCTGAGCCAGTTGTGGCGTGTGCCAACGCCATTCGTAAAGTGGCCAGCCGTGCTGAAAATCGCCTTCAGCCAGATAGCAATGCGCCTGTTCAAGGTGGGCTTGGGCCAGGCCAGGGTTGAGCTTGGCCGCTTGGGAGAAAGATTCGCGCGCTTCACGATAGCGATGCATTTGCTCCAGCACATATCCGCGGTTGAACCAGGCCAGGGTATGTTTGGGGTTTTCGCCGAGAAGTTCTTCGTAGGCGGCGAGGGCGCTTATTTGCTGACCGAGTTCGGAGTGTGCGAAGGCGCGCTTGAATTGTGTCGTTTCGTCGAGGCAGCCGGCGAGTTGGCGGGCGCGTTCGTAGTCTTGCAGGGCCAGGGGGAATTCGCGGGCGGCAAAGAAGAAGTTGGCACGCTGGACATAGACTGCGCTGTCGTTCGGGTTGTCCGCGATTCGTTCAGCGAACTGTTGCGTGGCAGCATTCAGAATGGCCGCGCGGATAGCTACCACTTCGTCAGATGCAAGCCCAGCCTGTTCTACGACGTCAAGGTCGGCCAAGGCCTCGTCGTAGCGTTGCAAGGCAAGCAGAACCTCGGAGCGCGAGACATGACAGGCATGAAAATCCGGGCGGACTTCGAGCGCTTGATCGAGACAGGCCAGGGCGGCGTCGAGTCGATTCTCCTGGCGGTGCACGATGCTTTTGCAAATGAGGTTGACGGCCTCTTCCAGGCTTGATGCTGCGGAAATCCCTGCTGCGACCATGAGTTTGGCGATGTGATGAGCAGGGAACGAATCTAGGTCAGCGGCGTGTTAATTGACGTTAGCAAAGGATATGTTGTGTAAGGATGGGTCGGGACGACGCTCAGATCGCCAGGCGTGTTTCCTCCAGCAGTGCGGCGACGACCGAGCCGCCGACAGCATCGTCCGGGTCCATGGCGATGACGCGGGCGATCATGGCTTCGGCCTTGGCTGGCTGGCCGCTGCGCAGGTGCACGAAGGCCAGGCCCTTGAGCGCCGACAGGGCGTAACCCGGCGCTTCCTTCCATTGCAGCCAGTTGTCGGAGAGGCCGGCATTGCGGGCAGCGGTGGCGACCCAGTCCTGGGCGGCGATCAGTGCCTTGTCGAATTGTCGACAACGGTTGTAGTGCTTGACCAGGCAGCGGCGGGCGACCACGGCATCAGGGGCGAGCGAAATGGCGGCGAGAAATAGGCGCTCGGCCAGGGCGCGGTCGGCGAAGTGGGCTGCTACGCCTTGTTGCAGCAGGTGATCGACTTCCGGCGGGAGTTGGCCGAAATCGAGTTTTTCGTCATCATCGAGTGCAATCATTTATTGCTTGGCTAGAGTTTGGGGAAACCCGTTCAAGCAACAAGCATGCAATCCAGACAAGGAGTTCCGATGTTTCTCGCCATGAACCGCTTTCGCATCGCGCCGGGGCGCGAAGACGATTTCATCGCCCACTGGCGCAACCGCAACAGCTACCTCGACGAGGTGCCGGGTTTTGTGTCCTTCAACCTGCTGCGCGGGCCGAGCACCGACGAATGCACGCTGTTCGCCTCGCATTCGGTATGGGCATCCGAGCAGGCCTTCATCGAGTGGACGAAGTCGGAAGCCTTCCGCAAGGCGCACATGCAGGCCGGGCAGTCGCCGCGCGACTTCTATCTCGGCCCGCCGCAGCTGGAAATCTTCGAATCCGTGCTGTGATTAGGGCGTGTTCACAGTAAGCGACGGGCTGCGCAAGGGCTTGGCGGAGAGGCAGAGCAAGGCGCCGGTCGCGCCGTGCAGTGATCTGCACAAGCGAACGGCAACGCGGCAATGCACGCCGCCAAACCCTTGCCCTTCGGGTTTGCCGGCGCGAGCGGTCGCCAGCGTTGCTCGGCTTGGGAATGGAACGATCATTCCCGGCACCTCGTGCCTTGGCGCCTTCCCGCGTCAGCAAACGCAGTCCCGCCGGCTACTGTGAACACGCCCTAGTGGATGCGGCCGTCGACGCGTGGCTGCATGAGCATCGGGATGTAGCGCACGGCGAGGATGCCGAAGGCGAGCAGCCAGCAGGTGGCGGCGGCGTGGATGCAGCCGAGGTAGGCGCCTGGCGCGAATTGCGGCACGACGACGCGGACGATCAGGCCGAGCAGCATGATGTAAAGCGTGGCCTTGTCGACCCCGTCGAACATCACCTTGCGCCCGGTATGGCCCTTGGAAATGCGCACGATCATGGCCGGAATGACGCAGCCCATGGCGCCGAAGGTGAACAGATGCACCGATACGCTGCCGACCCAGACGAAGTTGGCGACCTGGCCGAGCCCGTCGATCATTAGCTGGCCGACGATGGCCAGGTAACCGATGTACATGATGCCGATGTCGATGCGGCGGAAGGCCAGCTGCGGTTTCCAGAAAACGAAGCGAATGGCGAGCAGGGCAGCGAGCAAAAAGCTGACTGCTGCGGTGTACGAGCCGGGAAGGGCAAAATCCACGACCAGCACGAGGCCGAGCAACTTGATCGCCAGGTCGAGCTTGGGATTGCGCAGGATCTCGGCCTGGAAGGCGGCCTTCATGAACTGCGTCAAGGTCCGTTCGAGCATGACCAGGAAGGCCAGACGGAAGAGCGCGATACACATGCGCTCGCCGGCTTCGTAATCGTTGCCCGAGAGCAGCATGAACTTGGCGAACAGGAAGGCCGGCAGCATGACGATGAAGAAGACGTTGTCGCGATAGCTGTCCTGCTGGCGGTAGCGCAGTAGCGTCCATACCAGCATGGCGGCGATGCAGCCGAGGAAGAGGTTGCTGGCGACGATGAAGAGCGGCGTCGGCCAGTGGCCGCCGAAGCTCATGGCGATGCGTTCGACGATCCAGCAGCCGGCCAACAGCATCAGCGCCGGACCGTGGTAGCCGCGGATGTTGACCCAGTTCTTGGTCGACGTGAGCAGAAAGCCGCCGAGCACGGCCCAGCCGAAGCCGAAGAACATTTCATGGGCGTGCCACTGGATGGCGGAGAAACGCGCATCGGGGGCGGGCAGGTTGCCGCCGAACATGAGCGCCCAGAAGACAGGCAGGATCATGCCGGCCAGGCAGGCGAGGCTGAAGAAGGGCCGGAAACCGACCAGCCAGAGTGGGTGTGTGGTGTGCAGCGGCATGGCGAACCTTGCGATTTTCAGACGATCGATGTGGCGAGTTTAGCGATAGTCGGCGGACGCTTACTTGATTTATCCCGTGCTTGTCACGCAGCGCAGGCAACATTAGCGTAAAATTCTGCCCTTGGTCGCAGACGAGGGGTAAGTGCGACCTGCTGTTTCCTTAAGGACAAAGATGAAGCGTGTGGATGATTTCCGCTTGCGACTGGGCAAGCAAGAGCTGGTTCCGATCATGATCGGTGGTATGGGCGTCGATATCTCGACTGCCGATCTGGCGCTGGAGGCAGCCCGGCTGGGCGGGATCGGCCACATCTCCGACGCGATGATCAACACCGTCTCGGACCGCCGCTACGCCACCAAGCACGTCAAGGAAAAGCTCGCCCAGTACAAGTTCAACGTGAACAACGAGGACAAGTCGCCGGTCAAGTTCGACCTCGGCCGCCTCGTCGAAGCTACCAAGCTGCACGTCGAAGCCACCATGGCACGCAAGCAGGGCAGCGGCATGGTCTTCATCAACTGCATGGAAAAGCTGACCATGAACGCGCCGAAAGAGACGCTCAAGGTCCGCATGGCAGCTGCCATGGATGCCGGTATCGAAGGCATCACGCTGGCGGCCGGCCTGCACCTCGGCTCCTTTGCGCTGATCGAGGATCACCCGCGTTTCCGCGACGTCAAGCTGGGCATCATCGTTTCGTCGGTACGCGCCCTTCAACTGTTCCTGAAGAAGAGCGCCCGCACCGGCCGCCTGCCCGATTACATCGTGGTCGAAGGCCCGCTGGCCGGCGGCCACCTCGGCTTCGGCATGGACTGGGCCCAATACGATCTGGCGACCATCGTCGTCGAGGTCATGCAGTACCTGAAGGAAGAAAATCTCGATATCCCGGTTATTCCGGCCGGCGGTATCTTCACCGGTTCCGACGCGGCCGGCTTCCTTGAAGCCGGTGCCGGCGCGGTGCAGGTGGCGACGCGCTTCACGGTGACCACCGAGTGCGGTCTGCCGGACGACGTGAAGCAGGAATATTTCAAGGCCACGGAAGACGACATCGAGGTCAACCAGATCTCGCCGACCGGCTACCCGATGCGCATGATCAAGAAGAGCCCGGGCATTGGCGACGGCATCCGTCCGAACTGCGAAGCCTACGGCTACCTGCTCGACGCCAACGGCAAGTGCGCGTACATCTCCTCGTACAACCGCGAGGTGGCCGCGCATCCGGAAGCACGTAAGGTCAAGGTCTGGGACAAGACCTGCCTGTGCACCCACATGCGCAACTTTGAAATCTGGACTTGCGGCCAGCTGACCTATCGTCTGAAGGACACAACCCTGAAGAACGCCGACGGCAGCTATCAGATCCTGAGTGCCGAGCACGTCTTCAAGGATTACCAGTTCAGCACCGACAACAAGCTTGCTTTGCCGGAGTTGGTCGCAGGCTAAAAACCACAGAATAGTCAGCCGACGTAGCCAAGGGGAGGCGCAACAGGCGATGGATAGCAAGGGGATCAAGAGGGCGTATGGTGTCTTGGGGCGTCTCGTCCTGGCATCGGCCGCGTTGCTGTCCGTTTTCTCTGCGGCTTGGGCCGAGGATGAAAGCGAACCTGCTACCCCATCCACATTCACCGTCAATGGTTTCGGCACGCTGGGTGCGGCCCGCAGCACGACCGACGAGGTTTCCTTCGTTCGCGATCTGACCCAGGCGCGCGGTGTCGGCCGCGAATGGTCGGCCAAACTCGACAGCCTGTTGGGCGTCCAGGCGAATTGGCGGGTCACGCCGCAGCTTGAGGCAGTTGTCCAGGCCGTCAGTAAATATCGCTACGACCGCAGTTTCACGCCGGATATCAGCTGGGCTTTCGTCAAGTACGACCTCATGCCCAACCTCAGCCTGCGGGCCGGCCGGCTTGGTACTGAATTCTTCATGCTGGCCGATTCGCGCCAGATCGGTTATTCCTACCTGCCGGTGCGTCCGCCGGGCGATTATTTCTGGTATCTGCCCTTCGCCAACATCGATGGCGGCGATGCCACGCTGACCCTGCCGGCCGGTGATGCGCTGGTGCGTGGCAAGGTGTTCTACGGCCTGGCGCAGGGCAAGATTCCCTTGGCCGACAAACAGTGGGATATCCGCAATTCGCCGATGGTCGGCGGCTATGTCGAGACGAATTACGGCGGCTGGCAGTTGCGTGCCAGCTACGCCAATATCGAGTTCTCGCGCGACTTGCCGATCGACGATGTGTTGCTTTATTCGCCGGCTCCGGCAGCCGCCGCGAAATACGTGGCGACCAAGGATACGCGCAGCCACTACTATTCTATCGGTGCGGTGTACGACTCCGGTCCGTGGCAGTTGCAGCTGCTGATCAACCACATCGAGCAGGGCAGCAACGCCTTTGAAAGTTCGGATGGCGGCTATGCGCTGGCTGGTTACCGAATCGGCGAATTCACGCCATACCTGGGGTATTCCTGGGTGCAGTCGTACCGCCGCGGTAATCCGTCGGGCGATCCGGTGGTTGGTGCCGTGATGGCCGACTCGCATGCCGTGCAGCGAACTTCCATCGTCGGTGTACGTTGGGATGTCGTGCGTAATGTGGCGCTCAAGGCTCAGTGGGACGGCATCCGTGCCCAACCGACTTCGCTCTTCCCGTATCGCGACGACCCGAGGGGGGGAAGCTGGTCCGGCAAGGCCGACATTTTCTCTCTGACCATGGATTTCATCTTCTGATCATGAAATCCTGGGCCAAACACCTCTTCTTGGTTATCGCTCTGCTCGGCGGGCTGTCCGCCTGGGAGGCGCGGGCCGACCTCGTCGTGGTGGTGAATGCGCGTCTGGGCGTCGCGGCAATGACACGCAACGAGGTGATCAACATCTTCTTTGGGCGTTATCGCCAATTCTTCAACGGGGCCGAAGCCGAGCCGGTCGATCTGGTCGATGGCAATCCGGATCGGGCGCGTTTCTATACGGGCTTGGTTGGCAAGGATATTTCAGAGGTCAATGCCTACTGGTCCCGCCAGCTGTTCTCCGGCCGCATGCAGCCGCCGACCAAAGTGGCGAGCCAGGAAGATGTACTCAAGTGGGTGGCCACTCACCCCGGCGGGATCGGTTTCATCGACCTGGCCAAGGCCGATGCCCGCGTCCGCGTGGTATACGAACTCAAGCCCTGAGTTGGCTTCTCGTTAGAAAAAATGAACATCGAACTGATCGGGATGGTCATCATCTTCGTGGCGATTGCAATTATCGTCGTGAAGGCGAAATAATCGCCCTGCAGTTCCCGTTCTAAAACTCATAAAACGAGGAGACAAACATGCCCAGAAGAATGATCCGCGACATCATTGCCGGCCATGGGCCGGTGACGGCCAGCCAGACGATGAGCGTGCGTGAGGCGAGCCGCTTGATGGCGCAAAAACGTATCGGTGCCTTGCTGGTCGTCGAAGGCCAGCGTATTGCCGGCATCTTCACCGAGCGCGACGCCCTGAACAAGGTGCTGGCCGGCGGTCTGGACCCGGACAAGACCACCCTCGGCCAGGTCATGGTGGCCAATCCGGACACTATCCGTGCCGACAAGCCCTTGGCCTACGCGCTGCACATGATGGCCGAAGGCGGCTATCGCCATGTGCCGGTGGTGGACGATGCCGGCGCACCGGTCGGCATGGTGTCGGCGCGCGATGCGCTGGGCCAGGACATGGTCGACCTGGAGCGCGAGATGCAGCATCTGAAGGAGCTGGAAGCCTCTATCGGCTACTGATCGCTACACCAGCCAAAACGCGCCAGCAGCCCGGCGAATTCGCCGCTGACTGGCGCTTTTATTTGCAGCCGCTGGCCGGTGATCGGGTGGTCGAAACTTAGTTCGATGCAGGCCAGCAGCAGGCGATGACAAGCGAGATGCTCTGCGAAATAGCGGTTGTGCCTGCCTTTGCCATAGGTGGCGTCGCCGATGATCGGGTGGGCGAGGTGCTTCAGATGGCGGCGTAGCTGGTGGCGGCGGCCGGACACAGGTTCCAGTTCGAGTAGGGCGTAGCGGCTGCTCGGGTAGCGGTCGATTTCGACCGGTAGTTCGACCGTGGCGAGCCGGCGGTAATGGGTGACGGCAGGTTGGGCTTCCCAACTGCTGTCATTACCGCGGAACTCATAATCGTCGCGTTGCCGGGTGAGCGCGTGGTCGATGCTGCCGCTTTCCGGTGGATGACCACGGACGACGGCCCAGTAGCGCTTGCCGACCGTGCCGGCCTCGAATTGCTTGCCGAGCTGGCTGGCGATCTCGGCGCTCAGACCGAACAGCAGAACGCCGGAGGTGCCGCGATCCAGCCGGTGCGCCGGCCAGACGCGCTGGCCAATCTGGTCGCGCAGGATCTGGATGGCGAAGCGCGTTTCGTGGCGGTCGATTTCCGAGCGGTGGACGAGCAGATTGGGCGGCTTGTCGATGACGACGATGTGCTCGTCGCGATAGAGCACGCCGAGCGGTGGCTCATTGGCCGTTGCCGCCTCACTGCTGCGGTGCACTGCGTTTTCAGGCAAAAAACCGGGCCTTGGCGTCGGCGGGTATCTCCATGCCGGTGACGTGTGCGCGGTCGAGCAGTTCCCAGTAATAGCGATAGGAGGCGCGGTCGTGCAGTTTGCCGGCGTGCTGGATCGGCCCCCAATCCTTGTCCTGGGCGGCGATCAGGATTTCGCTGGCGGCCTGCACCTCGGAGAAATCCGGACGCATGGCCTCGACGATGGGCACGATCTGGTTCGGGTGGATGCTCCACATGCGCAGGTAGCCGAATTCGCTGCGGGCGCGTAGTGCATCGTTGCGGATGTAGTCGATGTCCTTGAGTTCGGTGGTGACGTTGTGCGAGGGCACGACGCCATGGGCCAGTGCGGCGGCCGAAATTTCGCACTTGGCGCGGGTGACCAGCGGATGCTCGAACTGACCGGGGCTCTTCATCGCGCTGCCGGGAATGGCGCCGTGGTGGCCGGAGACGAAATCCATCAGGCCGAAATCGAGCGACTCGACGCCGGGCAGGGCGGCGATCTCCCATACCTCGCGCAGCGCGCCATGGGTCTCGATCAGCACATGGACAGGAATGCTGCGGTGCACACCGTATTTTTGCGAAATTTCATTGAGCGCTTCGATCTGCACCTGCACATCACGCGCGCTGCACGGCTTGGGCAGAGTGATGAAGGGCAGGAGCTGGCCGGCCAGGCTGACCAGGATTTCCATGTCCTGCCGCCAGTGCGGGTGCGTGACGTCGTGCACACGGGCACCGACGCGGTTGAACAGGTTGTCCTCGCTGTTGATGACCGCGGCGGCCATTTCCGCATGTTCGCGCTCCGCGCCGGCATGCGCGCCGTCCTCGCAGTCGCAGGTGATGTCGAAGATCGGCCCGAGTTCCTTCTGCAATTGCAGCGCCTTGCGCATTAGTTTTTCCGAACCGGCGTAATGATCGACGGCAGGCAGGATGGGGAAGGGCTTTTCGCCGGCAAAGAGGACGTCTTGTGGGTGGCGCATGGCGGGCTTGAAAACGGTCGAAAAGCAAAATTTTACCGTCCTCGCCCTTTTGGCGTCGAAATAATGAAAGTTTTCGGCAAATAAAATAAACATGCAAAAAACAATAAAAATGATATATAGTTCAATCGAATGTTGTATTTCCCTTTGGCGGTGACGTAGACACCCCCGCATGCGGAATTTCGCAATGAATTGACCAATCAAATGTCGGAACTCAGCACACAGAATCGCTTCGGCGCACTGCTTCAAAACCTCTATGCTGCGGTGAGCTATGCCTTTGCCGGCTGGCTGGCTCATCTACTGGCGCCAGAAACCGGCTTCGCCTCGCTGGTCTGGCTGCCGGCCGGTCTGGCCTTGGGCTTGCTGCTGGCTTTCGGTCAGCGCTTGCTGTTCGGAATCTGGCTGGGGGCAAGCTGCATCAATGCCTATTTTCAGTTTGCTGCCGGACACGGAACGCCGCTGGCGCTGCTGAGCGGAGGTCTGATGGGCTGCGGAGCAGCACTGCAGGGATGGCTCGGCTGTCGCCTGGTGCAGCGTGCCTGCGGTGTCAGGCCGGGTTTGGATAGCGCTTCCGAGGTGGCACGCTTCCTGGTCTTGGCCTGTGTTCTGGCGTCGACCGTCAGTGCTTCCATTGGCAGCAGCGTCCTGGCTTATGTGCCGGGCGAGTCGGCGACGCCGTGGTTCGCAACCTGGTTTGCCTGGTGGATCGGCGATGCCCTGGGGGTCGCTTTGGTAACGCCCATCGTCCTTGCTTTCTTCGCCGAAGCCGACGGCGGCATGGGTATCTGGCGCAAGCGCCGACTGAGTTTGGCTTTGCCACTGGTGGCGGCCCTTGTCGTACTGTCGGCCTCTTTCATGGCTGTCGGACGATTTGAAAACGATAACCGGCAGGCAGAGTTCGAGCGGCATGCAGCTCGCCAAGCGGTCCTGCTCAATACCGAATTGCAGACAATGCTCGAAATTCCGGTGGTCTTGCGTGATTACTTCAAGATTTCCGGGTCATTCCAGCGTGATGGTTTCGAAGCATTTGCCGCGCGTATGTATGCGCGCCATCCCGGTTTGCGTGCGCTCTTGTGGCTGCCGACGCAGAGCGGTAACGCTGCGCTGTCAGTGGATTTCATGTTTCCGCTGGCGAATAACGCGGGTTTGCGCAATCTCGATTTCGCCGCCCAGCCAGACCTGAATCGTGCCCTCATGCTGGCCGAAGAAACCCGTCAGCCAGCGGTTTCGGCTGGATGGACGTTGCCAGGGGAAGTGCATTCCGGACGGCAGATTGTCATGGTCTTTGTCCCGGTATTCTGGGCCCCGCCAGGTGAGGCCGATGAAATTCTGCGCGGCTATATCGCCGCCGCAGCAGAAGTTGGAGAGGTTGCGCGGCGTGTTTTGCCGGATCTGGAGCAGGATGGATTGTTGCTGCAAGTCAGCGATCTGGCCGAACAGGGGGTTGCAACCACGTTGTTCAGCAGTATCGGCTTCGAGCGGCATCGCATTTTTCGTTATGGGACGACACTGGAATTCGGCAATCGTCGGTTGCAACTGGAGTTTGCCGCGCTACCCGATTCGCCACTGATCCGTCGAGTTTCGACAGCCTGGCCCGTCTATATCGGCGGTTTGTTCTTCAGTCTGTTGCTGACTGCATTTCTCCTGTTGATCAGTGCGAGTTCTGCCCGGGCTGAACATCTGGTTAGCGAACGAACACGGGATGTCGAGCGGGCGCGTCATGATGCCGAGAAGGCCAACAAATTGTTCCATGAAGCCGTCGGCAGCATTGCCCAGGGCTTTACGATCTACGACGAGAATGATCGTCTGGTCGTCTGTAACGAAGCCTATCTGAAGATGTACGAGACGAGTCGCGATCTGATTGTGCCAGGAGCGAGCTTTGAGGAAATCGTACGCAAGGGGGCGGAGCGGGGGCAATATATCGATGCGATTGGACGAGTCGACGAATGGGTGGAGCAACGGGTCAAACTGCATCAGGCAGCAAATGGGACATTGATCGAGCAACAACTTGGCGATGGGCGCTGGCTGATGATCGTCGAGTATCGGACACCCAGTGGCTATATCGCCGGCAACCGTATCGACATTACGCCGATCAAGCAGGCCTCGGCGCAGATCGAGGATCGCAACGCCCAACTGGACGCCCTGTTCCGGCTGAGTCCGGATGGCTTTGTGGCGATCGATCAATGTGGTCTGGTGAAATTTGCCAATCCCGCATTCTTCACTATTACCGGAGTCTCGTCTGAAGAAATTATCGGGAAGGGCCAGGGTGACCTGGAAAAGGCACTCCTGGCTCGCGCGGAAAAAACTGCCTTTCAGTTTGAGCTCGAGTCGGTCTTCGAAGACAGCGGGCAGGTTAATACCCTGAATTTGGCCAAGCCCGCGTGGAAGAGCCTGCAGATCGTCGGCGTGCTCAGCCAGTCCTCAGAAATCGGCCGAATTCTCTATTTGCGCGACGTGACCCACGAGGCGGAGGTCAGTCGGATGAAGAGCGAGTTCCTGTCGCATGCCGCGCACGAGCTGCGTACCCCGATGACCAGCATCCTCGGCTTTTCCGAACTGATGCTGGTCAAGGAGTTCAACGAACAGCGGCGGCGGGAAATCCTTGAAACTATCCACCGGCAGACCCGCTGGCTGGTCGATATCATCAACGAATTGCTCGACTTGGCGCGCATAGAGGCGCGGCGGGGCAAGGACTTCAACCTGCTCAGCCTGGACTTGGCAAACCTGGTGCGTGAATCACTGCTGGGCTTGTCGTTCGATCGCGAGCGCTGGCCGGTCGTCTGTGATATCGACTCGCTCAGTGCACCGGTCCTGGGTGATGCCGCGAAACTGCGCCAGGCAGTCATAAACATTATCGGCAATGCGCAGAAATATTCGCCGGATGGCGGTGAAATCCGGATACGGATGCTGCGCGAAAATGAGCGCTTCGGTATCCAAGTTGCCGATCAAGGTTTGGGAATGACGCCCGAGCAGCTGAAAAACTTCGGTGAGCGCTTCTGGCGGGCGGATACCTCAGGCAAGCTGCCGGGAACCGGGCTCGGCATCTCAATTGTCAAGGAAATCGTTGAACTGCATGGTGGAGCCATGCAAGTCGAGTCGGTCTACGGTCAGGGAACATCCATTACGTTGTGGCTACCGGCGGAGAGCGCCGACGAATTGCGCCAGGCAGCCTGAGGTCGCAAGCCAAAATAAAAAAAGCCGTGGCAAATGCCACGGCTTTTTTGTTCAGGAAGTACCGATTACAGCATGTCCTTGACGGCTTCGGCTTCGTCGGTCAGTTCCTTGAGGGTGATGTTCATCTTCTCGCGGCTGTACTCGTCGATTTCCAGACCCTGGATGATCTTGAACGAACCACCCTTGCACTCGCACGGGAAGCCGTAGACGATGCCGGCCGGGATGCCGTAGGAACCGTCGGACGGAACGCCCATGGTGACCCAGTCGCTCGAGCCGAGGACCCAGTCACGGACGTGGTCGATGGCAGCGTTGGCAGCGGAAGCAGCCGAGGACAGGCCGCGGGCTTCGATGATGGCGGCGCCACGCTTGCCGACGGTCGGCAGGAAGACGTCGTTGTTCCAGGCGTGATCGTTGATCAGGGCCTTGACGTTGTCGCCGTTGGACTCGCAGTTGCGGTAGTCGGCATACATCGTGGGCGAGTGGTTACCCCAGACGACCAGCTTCTTGAAGGAAGAAACGGCGCGGCCGGTCTTCTCGGCCAGTTGCGACAGGGCACGGTTGTGATCCAGGCGCAGCATGCCGTGGTAGTTGTTCGGGTTGGTGCGGCCAACCTTCTTGGCGGCGGCAGCAGCGATGTAGGCGTTGGTGTTGCACGGGTTGCCGACGACCAGAACCTTGACGTCTTCCTTGGCGTTCTCGGCAATGGCCTTGCCCTGAACCGTGAAGATGGCGCCGTTGGCGGTCAGCAGGTCGGCACGTTCCATGCCCTTGGTACGGGGGCGAGCACCGACCAGCAGGCAGACGTCGGCATCCTTGAAGGCAACGTTCGGATCGTCAGTGGCGACCATGCCGGCGAGCAGCGGGAAGGCGCAGTCGTCGAGTTCCATCATGACGCCCTTGACGGCTTGCTGAGCCTGCGGGAGGTCCAGCAACTGGAGGATGACCGGCTGGTCTTTGCCCAGCATTTCGCCGGAGGCAATGCGGAACAGCAGGCTATAACCGATTTGGCCGGCGGCGCCGGTCACGGCAACGCGCATGGGGGCTTTGGACATGTATCGCTCCTGTATTGAAACAGCGTGGTAGAAATTGTTCGCTTGTGCTCCGCGCCTGACGTGTTTGTCTTATACCTTGCGTGGATTGGCGCGCGAGACTGAAGATGTTAGAAGTTCGGCGATTCTCTGTCAATTCATCATGTGTCTTATATAAGACAACTTTTCGTGGACGGCTCTGCTGAAATGTGCTGAAATTCGCGCCCATGACCCGTGACGCCGCCCGCTCTGCTGCTCGCAATCCCGCGCCGACCTTCAGTCCGCTCTATCGCCAGATCAAGGATTTTCTGATCCGTAGTCTGGAGGAGGGTGAATGGGGGCCGGGCGATGCCATTCCCAGTGAAGGGGAGTTGGCGGTACGTTTCAATGTCAGTCAGGGAACTGTGCGCAAAGCCATTGACGAGATGGCGGCAGAGAATCTCTTGGTGCGCCGTCAGGGGAAGGGGACGTTTGTCGCAACCCACGATGACCCGCGTTCCTTCTATCGGTTTTTGCGCTTGGTGCCGGATCACGGGGTGGCTACGCATGCAGCGAGCGACCCATTCTCCTGTGAGGAAATTCCGGCCAATGCCGAAGTGGCTTCCGTTCTGGGGTTGCGGGAAGGAGATTCGGTAGTTTTGGTGCAGCGACTTCTCCGTTTTGACGGAGAGCCGGTGGTGTTCGACCAAATCTATCTGGTGGCGGATCTGTTCAAGGGGCTGACGCTCGAGGGGTTGCGTGGCGGGGAGCGTTCGCTCTACAGCCTGTTCGAGAGCGATTACGGTGTGCGCATGATCAATGCCGAAGAGCATCTGCGTGCAGTTGCCGCCGATCAGCGCAGTGCCGAGTTGATGGGGTTGAAAGTTGGCGATCCGTTGCTGCTCGTCGAACGGACTGCCTATACATATGGAAATAAACCGGTGGAGTGGCGCAGGGGGCTTTATTGCACCCGTCGACATTACTACCGGAACGATCTGGGTTGAGAGAAAGCGGTACTTTCGGATTAGGTCGGAAATCGCCGCGGAAGGCGTGTCCAGCCTGATTTTGAATGTATAATTATTGTTCTTTTCGAACCACGTACAAGCGGATAACCGCATCTTTACGCGAGGGATGACGTTCATGGCAGAAATGACCATCAAGAAACGTCCAAAAAATTTGGACTTGACTACTATCAGGTTGCCGATCCCGGGCAAGGTATCAATTCTTCATCGCGTCAGCGGTGCGGGCTTGTTCCTTTGTTTCCCGGTGTTGTTGTGGCTGTTCGGCGCCAGTTTGACTTCCGCTGAAAGCTTTGCCACCTTCAAGGCGGTTTGCTCCAGTTTGCCGGCCAAGGTTGTTCTGGCAGGCCTGATCTGGGCATTTGTCCATCATTTCTGTGCCGGTATCCGCTTCCTGCTGCTCGATCTCCATATCGGTATCGAGAAAGAGGCTGCCCAGAAGTCCGCAGCCGTCGTGCTTGCCGTCAGCATCCCGCTGACCCTGATCCTGTGGGGGGTTCTGCTGTGATCAATCGTATCGTTGTCGGTGCCGGCTACGGCCTGAAAGACTGGATCGCTCAGCGTGCTACCGCGGTGATCATGGCGGTTTATTCCGTCCTGATGGCTGCTGTTCTGCTGGTGGTTCGTCCGTCGACCTTCGAGGCCTGGCAGGGGGTTTTTGCCAACGGCGTCATCAAGTTCCTGACCTTCCTTTTCTTCGTGAGCCTGTTCTACCACGCCTGGATCGGCGTGCGTGACATCTGGATGGACTACGTGAAGCCGACGGGCCTGCGCCTGACCCTGCACGTTGTGACCATTGCCGCGCTGGTGGGCTACACCGCGTGGGCTGCTGCGATTCTCTGGAGGCTGTAAGCGTGAGTATTCCTGTTCTGAAGTTTGACGCGGTCATCGTCGGTGCCGGTGGTGCCGGTCTGCGTTCCGCGATCCAATTGTCCGAAGCCGGTCTGAAGACCGCCGTTCTGTCCAAGGTCTTTCCGACCCGCTCCCATACCGTTGCTGCCCAAGGTGGTGTTGCCGCCTCGCTCGGTAACTCCGAGGAAGATCACTGGCATTGGCACATGTACGATACCGTCAAGGGTTCCGACTGGCTCGGCGACCAGGACGCGATCGAATTCATGGTGCGCAAGGCCAACGAATGTGTCGTCGAGCTGGAGCACTACGGCATGCCGTTCGACCGTACCGACAATGGCAAGATCTACCAGCGCCCGTTCGGCGGCCACATGTCGAACTTCGGCGAAAAGCCGGTACGTCGCTCCTGTGCTGCGGCTGACCGTACCGGTCACGCCATGTTGCACGCCATGTATCAGCGCAACGTCAAGGCTAATACCCAGTTCTTCGTTGAATGGATGGCGCTCGACCTGATTCGTGACGAAGAAGGTCACGTACTCGGCGTTACCGCCATGGAAATGGAAACCGGCCAGGTTGTGATTTTCCATACCCGTGCCACCATTTTCGCGACCGGCGGTGCTGGCCGTATCTTCTACTCCTCCACCAATGCCTTCATTAATACTGGTGACGGTCTCGGTATGGCCGCCCGTGCCGGCATCCCGCTGGAAGACATGGAGTTCTGGCAGTTCCACCCGACCGGCGTCGCCGGTGCCGGCGTGCTGATTACCGAGGGTGTCCGCGGCGAAGGCGGCATTTTGCGTAATGCCAGCAAGGAACGCTTCATGGAGCGCTACGCTCCGAACGCCAAGGATTTGGCTTCGCGCGACGTGGTTTCCCGCGCCATGACCACCGAAATCAACGAAGGCCGCGGTTGTGGCGTCAACAAGGACTACGTCCTGCTCGACATCACCCACCTCGATCCGAACACCATCATGAAGCGTCTGCCGGGTATCCGTGAAATCGGTCTGCAGTTCGCCGGTGTCGACTGTATCAAGGAACCGCTGCCGGTCGTGCCAACCTGCCACTATCAGATGGGCGGCATCCCGACGCATTACTCCGGTCGTGTCGTTACCCCGCAAAATGGCGATCCAAACACCATCGTTCCGGGCTTCTACGCCGCTGGCGAATGTGCCTGTGCTTCGGTGCACGGTGCCAACCGCCTCGGTACCAACTCGCTGCTCGATCTTTTGGTCTTCGGTAAGTCGGCTGGTGATTCCGCCGTGGAAGACCTCAAAGCCGGCAAGGCGCATCGTGAACTGCCGAAGGATGCTGCAGAAAAGTCGTTGTCTCGTATCGCCGCGCTCGACAGCCGCAAGGGCGGTGCCAACGTGCACGAAACCCGTCTGGCCATGCAGCGCACCATGCAGAACCATGCTGGCGTGTTCCGCTTTGGCGATCTGCTGAAGAGCGGTGTCGAGAAGATCCTCGAAGTCGAGAAGGCTGCCCGCCAACTCGAGATCAAGGACAAGTCGATGGCTTGGAACACGGCGCGTACCGAAGCGCTCGAAATGGAAAACCTGATCGAGGTCGCCAAGGCCACCATGATTTCCGCCGAGGCCCGCAAGGAATCCCGCGGTGCTCACGTCCGTGACGATGCTCCGGATACCCCGGAATTCCCGAACGGCCGCAACGACGCCGAATGGCTGAAGCACACGCTGTTCAACCCGGTGGACAACAGCATTGCCTACAAGCCGGTGAACATGCAGCCGCTGACCGTCGAAACCATCGCGCTCAAGACGCGTTCGTACTAATCGGAGAAGAATATGAGCAAACGCATGGTTCAATTCAGCATCTACCGCTACGATCCGGACAAGGACGATGCACCGTACATGCAGGACATCTCGGTCGAGCTCGAGCCGACCGACCGCAAGCTGCTCGATGCGCTGACCAAGCTGAAAGCGAAGGACGACACCCTGTCCTATCGTCGCTCCTGCCGCGAAGGTGTCTGCGGTTCCGACGCGATGAACATCAACGGCAAGAACGGTCTGGCCTGTCTGACCGATATCGATGAGCTGAAGCAGCCGATCGTGTTGCGTCCGCTGCCGGGTCTGCCGGTCATTCGCGACCTGATCGTCGATATGACTCAGTTCTTCAAGCAGTATCACTCGATCAAACCGTACCTGATCAACAACGATCCGGCACCGGAGCGTGAGCGCCTGCAGTCGCCGGAAGATCGCGAAGAGCTGAACGGCCTTTACGAGTGCATCCTGTGCGCTTGCTGCTCCACGTCTTGCCCGTCGTTCTGGTGGAACCCGGACAAGTTCGTTGGTCCGGCCGGTCTGCTCGCTGCTTATCGCTTCATCGCCGATACTCGCGACCAGGCGACCAACGAGCGTCTCGACAACCTCGAGGATCCGTATCGCCTGTTCCGTTGCCATACCATCATGAACTGTGTTGACGTATGTCCGAAGGGTCTGAACCCGACCAAGGCCATCGGCAAGATCAAGGACATGATGGTTCGTCGCGCCGTCTGATGGAACGAAAGGACTACGAACGCCTGCGCTGGCGCTGTATTCGCCGTGCCTTGCTCGAACTCGATATCACGCTGACGCGTTTTCTTGATAACGGGTTCGACAAGCTCAGCGATGAAGAACAGCAGGTGTTCGTGGAACTTGCAGACATGGAGGATCACGAACTCTGGTATTGGCTAAGTGGCAAGACCGAGTGCGATGATCCTCGTTTTGCGCCTATCGTGGCTGCGATTCGTAAGAGTTAAGTAAGGTTGACGGGCTAATTTTGGAACGTTAACCGTTTTTTTGGCAGTGCAGTGATAACCAACACCTGACAAGGGAAAAAACCATGACGACCGAACGCAAGGCAACTTTGAATATCGATGGACAGGCTCCCGTCGATTTCCCGATCATGTCCCCGACGCATGGCAACGATTGCGTCGATATCCGCACCTTGGGTGGCAAGACCGGTCTGTTTACCTACGACTCCGGTTTCCTGTCTACCGCCAGCTGCAAGTCCAAGGTCACCTTCATCGACGGCGACAAGGGCGAGCTGCTGTATCGCGGCTATCCGATCGAACAACTGGCTGAAAACTGCAACTTCCTGGAAGTTACCTATCTGCTGAAGAACGGCGAGCTGCCGAACGCTTCGCAGAAGAGCGACTTTGAAAACACCATCAAGAAGCACACGATGGTGCATGAGCAACTGACCAAGTTCTACTCCGGTTTCCGTCGTGATGCTCACCCGATGGCCGTCATGACCGGTGTCGTCGGCGCGTTGTCCGCCTTCTACCACGATGCGATGGACTTCTCGGACGCCGAGCACCGCAACATCAGCTTCAACCGCCTGATCGCCAAGATGCCGACCATCGTGGCCATGGCCTATAAGTACAGCACCGGCATGCCGTTCATGTATCCGGACAACGATCTGGACTACACCGCCAACTTCATGCGCATGATGTTCGGCAATCCGTGCGAGAAGTACAAGCCGAACCCGGTTTTGGTGCGTGCTCTCGACGTCATCTTCACGCTGCACGCCGATCACGAGCAGAATGCCTCGACCTCGACCGTCCGTCTGGCCGGTTCGTCGGGTGCCAACCCGTATGCCTGTATCGCTGCCGGTATCGCCTGTCTGTGGGGCCCGGCGCACGGTGGTGCAAACGAAGCCTGCTTGCAGATGCTGGAAGAAATCGGCGACGTGTCCCGCGTTGGTGAGTACATCAACCGTGCCAAGGACAAGAACGACTCCTTCAAGCTGATGGGCTTCGGCCACCGTGTCTACAAGAACTTCGATCCGCGCGCCAAGCTGATGCGCAAGGTCTGCAACGAAGTTCTGACTGAACTGGGCCTGGAAAACGATCGCCTGTTCAAGCTGGCCATGGAACTGGAAAAGATCGCTCTGGAAGATCCGTACTTCGTCGAGAAGAAGCTCTATCCGAACGTCGACTTCTACTCCGGCATCGTTCAGAAGGCCATCGGCATTCCGACCGAGATGTTTACCTGCATCTTCGCACTGGCACGTACCGTCGGCTGGATGACCCAGTGGGAAGAAATGATCACCGATCCGGAATACAAGATCGGTCGTCCGCGTCAGCTGTACATCGGCGCCGCCAAGCGCGACGTGGTACCGCTCGCCCAACGCGGCTAACGATAAGAAAGGCGGCCGCATGGCCGCCTTTTTTTACTCGCGGAGTTTTGTGGCTCGTAAATTGAAGCTGCAAGAGAAAAAAACACCCAAAAGGGGACGCCTATGACAACGATGAATCAACTGTTCGACAGCACCATGTACTTCGGCGGCAATGCGCCGTTCGTCGAGGAGCTGTACGAAAATTACCTGAACGACCCGACCTCGGTTCCGGCCGAGTGGCGCGACTACTTTGATCGCCTGGCCCAGATGCCGGGCTATGTCGCCCGCGACGTGCCGCATGCCCCGGTCATTGCGGCCTTCGCCGAATTGGCCAAGGACGGTGGCTTCCGCCCGGTCGCTCAATCCTCTAGCACGGAACACAAGAAGCAGTCCGCCGTCGGGCAACTGGTGACGGCCTACCGTTCGCTCGGTACCCGCTGGGCTGATCTGGACCCACTGAAGCGCCTGCCGCGTCCGAAGATCGACGAACTGGAGCCGTCGTTCTATGGCTTCACCGATGCCGATCTGAACCAAACCTTCAGCGTCGGTTCGCTCAAGGGGCTGCCGGCCGAAGCGAAGTTTGGCGACATCCTGGAAACCCTGAAGCAGACGTACTGCGGCACCATCGGTGTCGAGTATATGTACATGATGGATTACAACGAGAAGCGCTGGTTGCAAGAGCGCCTCGAAAGTATCCGTTCGCGCCCCTCCTATTCGGCCGATCAGAAGAAGCGCATTCTTGAGCGCCTGACCGCCGCCGAGACGCTGGAGCGCTATCTGCACACCAAGTATGTCGGCCAGAAGCGCTTCTCGCTGGAAGGCGGCGAATCGCTGATCGTCGCCATGGACGAAGCGATCCGTACCGGTGGTGCCAATGGCATTGACGAAGTCGTCGTCGGTATGGCCCACCGTGGTCGTCTGAACGTGCTGGTCAATACCCTGGGCAAGGCGCCGTCGATGCTCTTCGCCGAATTCGAAGGCAAGAAGAAGAGCGATCTGTCGGCTGGCGACGTCAAGTACCACATGGGTTTCTCGTCCGACGTTGCCACCCCGGGCGGCGCTTGCCACCTGACCCTGGCCTTCAACCCGTCGCACCTCGAAATCGTCAACCCGGTGGTTGCCGGCTCGGTCTACGCCCGCCAGGTTCGTCGCGGCGAAGGCAGCAAGACCAAGGTCATGCCGATCCTGGTGCACGGCGATGCCGCCGTTGCCGGTCAGGGTGTCAATCAGGAAATGCTCAACTTCGCGCAGACCCGCGGTTACGGTGTCGGCGGCGTGCTGCACATCGTCGTCAATAACCAGGTCGGCTTTACCACCAGCGACCCGCGCGACTACCGTTCCGGCCACTACTGTACCGACATCTTCAAGATGGTCGATGCGCCGATCTTCCACGTCAATGGTGACGATCCGGAAGCCGTCGCGCTGGTTACCCAACTGGCTGTCGAGTATCGCCAGACCTTCCAGAAGGATGTCGTGATCGACATCATCTGTTATCGCAAGCTCGGCCACAACGAGCAGGACGAGCCGATGGTCACCCAGCCGCTGATGTACAAGATCATCGCGAAGCACCCGGGTACCCGCAAGCTCTATGGCGACAAGCTGATCGCCGAAGGCGTGTTGGGGGCCGATGGTCCGGACGAAATGATCAAGGAATACCGCGCTCACCTGGACAAGGGCGAGTTGCTGTACAACCCGGTGCTGGCTGGCTACAAGCATCCGAACACCATCGACTGGACGCCGTACCTGACCAAGCAGTACATCGAAACCGTCGATACTTCGGTGCCGGCCAAGGAACTGAAGCGTCTGGCTCAGCGCCTGACCACGATCCCCGAAGGTTTCACGCTGCACTCCCGCGTCAAGAAGATCGTCGAAGATCGTGCCGCGATGGGCGAGGGCAAGCTGCCGGTCGACTGGGGTATGGCCGAGAACCTGGCCTATGCCTCGTTGCTGGTTTCTGGCTACGGCGTGCGCATCTCCGGTGAGGACGTCGGTCGCGGTACCTTCTTCCACCGTCATGCTGCCTTCCACGACCAGAACCGTACGAGCTGGGATGTCGGTACCTACCACCCGCTGAAGAACCTGCAGGAAAAGCAGGCTGGCTTCCAGTGCTACGACTCCGTGCTGTCGGAAGAAGCCGTACTCGCCTTCGACTACGGCTATGCTTCGGCTAACCCGTACGAGCTGGTGATCTGGGAAGGTCAGTTCGGCGACTTCGCCAACGGCGCCCAGGTGGTCATCGACCAGTTCATCGCTTCCGGCGAAGCCAAGTGGGGTCGCGCCTGCGGTCTGGTCATGCTGCTGCCGCACGGCTACGAAGGCCAGGGTCCGGAGCACTCCTCCGCCCGTCCGGAACGCTTCATGCAGTTGTGCGCCGAGATGAACATGGAAGTCTGCATGCCGACCACGGCTGCCCAGGTCTTCCACATGCTGCGCCGTCAGGCCGTCCGCATGCAGCGCAAGCCACTGATCGTCATGTCGCCGAAGTCGTTGCTGCGCCACAAGGATGCCTGCTCGTCGCTGGACGAACTGGCCAACGGCGAATTCAAGCGTGTCATCGGTGAAGTCGACGATCTGGATCCGAAGAAGGTCAAGCGCGTCATCCTGTGTTCCGGCAAGGTCTACTACGATCTGGTCAATGCCCGCCGCGAGAAGGGTATCAAGGACATCGCCATCGTCCGTCTGGAACAGCTGTATCCGTTCCCGAAGGAATCGCTGGAGGCCGAGCTGGCCAAGTATCCGAAGGCCACCGAAGTTGTCTGGGCTCAAGAAGAGCCGCGCAACCAGGGCGCCTGGTACTGGATCGCCTCGCGTCATCATCTGGATACGCAACTCGGCACCAAGCAAAAGCTGTTGCTGGTTTCCCGTCCGGCCTCTTCGTCGCCGGCCGTCGGTTACCTGGCCAAGCACAACGAGCAAACCAAGGCTTTGATCGAGTCCGCACTGGGCAAGATCGAGTACTGATAACTAGAGCAGAGTGGAGTCACACATGAGCATAATCGAAGTCCAAGTTCCCCAGTTGTCCGAGTCCGTTGCCGAAGGCACCCTCGCATCCTGGAAAAAGAAGATCGGCGAAGCCGTTGCTCGCGACGAAGTCCTGATCGACATCGAAACCGACAAGGTCGTTCTGGAAGTTCCGGCCCCGGCTGCTGGCGTTCTGGTTGAAATCATCAAGGGCGATGGCGAAACCGTCGTTTCCGGCGAGCTGATCGCCAAGATCGATACCGCCGCCCAGGCATCCGCCGCTGCTCCGGCTGCCGAAGCTCCGAAGGCTGCTGCCCCGGCCGCCGCCCCGGCTCCGGCCGCTGCTGCTCCGGCTGGCACCGCCAGTCCGGCTGCACGCAAGATCCTCGACGAAAAGGGCATGTCTGCCGCTGACGTCGCCGGTTCCGGCCGTGGCGGTCGCGTCACCAAGGAAGACGCCGTTGCCGCTGCTCCGAAGGCCATCCCGGCTTCGCCGGCTGCCGCCGCTGCACCGTCCGTTTCCGTGCCGGCGTCGGGCGTGGCCCTGGGCGAGCGCACCGAACAGCGCGTGCCGATGACCCGTCTGCGTGCCCGTATCGCCGAGCGCCTGCTGCAATCCCAGCAGACCAACGCCATCCTGACCACGTTCAACGAAGTGAACATGGCGCCGGTCATGGCCCTACGCAAGCAATACGGCGAGAAGTTCGAGAAGACCCACGGCGTTCGCCTGGGCTTCATGGGCTTCTTCGTCAAGGCTGCCTGCGCCGCCCTGCAGAAGTTCCCGGTCCTGAACGCTTCGGTCGACGGTAACGACATCGTCTACCACGGCTACATCGACATCGGTATCGCCGTCGGTTCGCCGCGCGGCCTCGTTGTGCCCATCCTGCGCAACGCCGACCAGATGTCCATCGCCGAAATCGAGAAGAAGATTGCCGAATTCGGCGCCAAGGCCAAGGATGGCAAGCTGTCCATCGAAGAACTCTCCGGTGGCACCTTCTCCATCTCCAACGGCGGTATCTTCGGCTCGATGATGTCGACCCCGATCATCAACCCGCCGCAGTCCGCGATCCTCGGCATCCATGCCACCAAGGACCGCGCCGTGGTCGAGAACGGTCAGATCGTCGTTCGTCCGATGAACTACCTCGCCATGTCCTACGATCACCGCATCATCGACGGCCGCGAAGCCGTCCTCGGTCTGGTGACCATGAAGGAAGCGCTGGAAGATCCGTCCCGCCTGCTGCTCGGCGTCTAATCGACGTTTGCCGGCGCCAGTTCCCTGCACAAGGGCGCTGGCGCCTTTGCACATCTGAATACTGAAAGGTTTACACATGTCCAAGCAATTTGACGTGCTCGTTATCGGTGGCGGCCCCGGTGGTTACATCGCAGCCATTCGCGCTTCCCAACTCGGTTTCTCGGCCGCCTGCGCCGAATCCAACCCCTACGCCGACCCGAAGGGCGAGCCGCGTCTTGGCGGCACCTGCCTGAACGTCGGCTGCATTCCCTCCAAGGCACTGCTGCACACCTCGCACCTGTTCGAAGAAGCCAACCATAGCTTCGAAGCCCAGGGCATTAAGGTCGGCAAGGCCAGCATCGACGTGCCGACCATGAAGGCGCGCAAGGATGGCGTGGTCAATCAGCTGACCGGCGGCATCAAGATGCTGCTGAAGAAGAACAAGGTTACTTTCCTGCCGGGTCACGGTTCCTTCGTCGGCAAGGAAGGCGACTACTGGAAGGTCAAGGTCGGCGCCGAGGAAGTGCTGGCCAAGCAGGTCATCCTCGCCACCGGCTCCAAGGCCCGTCACCTGCCGAACGTTGCGGTCGACCAGAAGATCGTCATGGACAACGAAGGCGCTCTGAACCAGGAATCCGTGCCGAAGAAGCTGGCCATCATCGGTGCCGGCGTCATCGGTCTGGAAATGGGTTCGGTCTGGCGTCGCGTCGGTGCCGAAGTCACCATCCTCGAAGCCATGCCTGACTTCCTGGCGGCGGCTGACGTCGATGTCGCCAAGGAAGCCCAGAAGCTGTTTACCAAGCAAGGTCTGAACATCCAGATGGGCGTCAAGATCGGTGACATCAAGACGAGCAAGAAGGGCGTCTCGATCGCTTACGAAGACAAGGACGGCAAGGCCCAGAAGCTGGATGCCGACCGCCTGATCGTCTCCATCGGCCGTATCCCGAATACCGACGGCCTGAATGCCGAAGGTGTCGGCCTCAAGCTCGATGCCCGCGGCTTCGTCGAAGTCGATGGCCATTGCCAGACCAACCTGCCGGGCGTCTGGGCCATTGGCGACGTCGTGCGCGGCCCGATGCTGGCCCACAAGGCTCACGAAGAAGGCGTCATGGTTGCCGAGCTGATGGCTGGCCAGGCCGGTCACTGCAACTTCGACACCATTCCCTGGGTCATCTACACCTCGCCGGAAATCGCCTGGGTCGGCAAGACCGAGCAAGCGCTCAAGGCCGAAGGCGTTGAATACAAGGTCGGCAAGGTGCCGTTCCTGGCCAACGGCCGTGCCCTGGGCATGGGCGATCCGTCCGGCTTCGTCAAGATGCTGGCCTGCAAGAAGACCGACCGCATCCTCGGCGTGCACATCATCGGCGCCAACGCTTCCGAAATCATCGCCGAAGCCGTTGTTGCGATGGAGTTCGGTGGTGCTTCCGAAGACCTGGCCCGCATCTGCCACGCTCACCCGACTCTGTCGGAAACCGTGCATGAAGCCGCGCTGGCCTGCGACAAGCGCACGCTGAACTTCTAATCCGGTTCCAAGCGTTCAAGAAAAGCGGTTGTGGCGACACAACCGCTTTTTTCATTGGTGACGCGGCCCATGGTTTTTGCCCATTTTGGCCAGTGCACCGCAGCAGTGAGCAAAAAGGCCGGCGAACTTACGTCACGCCCGTTTGTTTGCGAAAATACCTCCTTCCAAGAACGATCAATTCCCCAAGATGCCCCACAAGAAACTGAAGGTCGCCGAGAACGGCATGCTTGACGCCTATACCGCGTTGCTCGCCGAGCGCGGCTATGTCGCCGACGAAGCGCAGATGACGGCAGCCCGCGCGCTGCAGGCGCTCTATACCAACCTGTTGTCCTTCAAGGTGGATCGCGGCAGCACCTTCAAGCGCCTGTTGTCGCCACCCAAGCCGCCGAAGGGCGTGTATTTCTGGGGCGGTGTCGGGCGCGGCAAGAGCTTCCTGATGGACTGCTTCTTTGCCTCGGTGCCATATCGCCGCAAGAAGCGCATCCACTTCCATGCCTTCATGCAACAGATTCATCGCGACCTCGACAAATACAAGGGCGAGGAAGATTCGATGGGCAAGGTCGCCGAGCAGGTGGCCAAGGATGTGCGCCTGCTCTGCTTCGATGAATTCCACGTGTCCGACATCGCCGACGCGATGATCCTCGGGCGCCTGATGGATGGCCTGCTCAGCAAGGGCGTCATCATCGTGATGACTTCGAACTATCCGCCCTCCATGCTGTACCCGAATGGCCTGCACCGCGAGAGCTTCCTGCCGACGATTGCGCTGCTGGAAAAGAACCTCGACGTCTTCGAGGTCGAAGCTGGCATCGACTATCGCCTGCGGGCTCTGGAGCAGGTCGAGATCTATCACCATCCGGCCGACGACGCGGCCGAGAAGAAGATGCTCGAATACTTCAAGATGGTCGCCGGCGAGGAGGGCAAGAAGGGCGGCAAGATCGAGGTGCTCGGGCGCGACATCGAAACGCTGCGTCGCGGCAACGGCGTCATCTGGTTCGATTTTCGCACCTTGTGCGGCGGGCCGCGTTCGCAGAACGATTACCTGGAAATCTCGCGCAGCTATCACACCGTACTGCTCTCGCACATTCCCAAGATGACCGTGCATCAGGCGTCTGAGGCGCGTCGTTTCACCTGGATGGTCGATGTTTTTTACGACCACAAGGTCAAGCTGATCGCCACCGCTGATTGCGCCGCCGACGATCTCTACACCGAAGGCACGCAGGCCAGCGAGTTCAAGCGCACGGTCAGCCGCCTGACCGAGATGAACTCGAAGGAATACCTGGCCCTGCCGCACATTCCCTCCGAATGACGGTTCGGGTGCCGGCGATGGAAATCCAGTACCGGGACGATGCCGAGATCACCGTCGAGGCGGCCATCGACCTGTACCGTCGTTCAACATTGGGCGAACGCCGGCCGGTCGATCGGCCGGATCGCTTTGCCGAGATGCTGAAGCATGCCAATCTGACGATCTCTGCCTGGCACGACGGGCGTTTGGTCGGTATAGCCCGGTCGCTCAGCGACTTTGCCTATGTGACGTATCTGGCCGATCTGGCGGTCGATGCCGAGTACCAGCGGCAAGGCATCGGCAAGCAGTTGATTCGAGAAACCCAACGCCGGGTTTGGCCGGAAAGTATGATCGTCCTCATGGCTGCGCCCAAGGCAAACGATTACTATCCAAAGCTCGGTTTTGAGAACAACCCGCGCGGCTGGATATTGCGGGGCAGCTGAAACCCACCCTCAACCACCCGCACGCCAGGGAGGCCCCATGAAAATTGCCCTGAAATGGCTGTGCACCGCAGCAGTCGCCCTCTGGGTGCTGACCGTCGGTGCGCAGCAGATGGAAATCATCGAACTGCGTAGCAAGACCGTCGATGAAGTGCTGCCAACGCTGCTGCCGCTGGTTGAGCCGGGTGGCACGCTGACTGGCATGAACAACCAGCTCTTCCTCAAGGCCTCGCCGCGCAACCGCTCCGAAATCAAGCGGGCGCTGGCCGCCATCGACACGCCGTCGCGCCGTCTGATCATCCGTATTTCCCAGAACCGCGAGGCCGAGGAGGGGGCACGCGGCGCGCAGGGCAGCGGCTCGGTCACCCTGGGCAGTACCAGCCGCGCCAACGTGCAGGCGCGCGTCTGGGATACGCGTAGCTTGCGTAGCGAGAGCGGCTCGCAGATGGTACAGACCGTGGAGGGCGGGCGCGCCTACATTCAGGTTGGCCGCTCGCTCGCCGTGCCCATGCGCCAGACCGTCATCGGGCCGGGTGGCGCGATGATCAACGAAGGTGTCATCTATCGCGATATCGGCAGCGGCTTCTACGCCACGCCGCGTGTCAACGGCCAGCGCGTGACGCTGGAGATTTCGCAGCAGGCCGAGAGCTTCGACCGCGGCTACGGGCCGAGCTCGGTCAGTTCGCAGCGCCTGCAAACCACCGTATCCGGCCGCCTCGGCGAATGGATCGAACTGGGCGGCACCGGCAAACAGGCCGCCGGCCAGCAGGGCGGCGCCTTCAGCGTCGGCACCAGCGATGTCAAAGACAACCGTTCCATCTGGCTCATGGTCGAGGAGGCCGAATGACCGAAGAAATCATCCGCAAGCCCCGCCACATCGGGCACAAGATCGCTCTTGCCTGCGCCGGCCTGTGCGCTGTCATGATGGTGCCCGCCGCTGGCACCTTCTTCTGGTTCCTCGCCACGCGGGGCATGGCCGACACCTGGACGCCGAGCATGGCCGCAGTCGTCGCCTTCTTCGGCTGCTGCGCCGGCGTCCTCTACGCCACCAGCGTGCCGCAACCGCAGTTGCCGCCGATGGATGAGGCAGAACTGAAGCGTTGAGGCATCAACGACCGCAGCAAATCGTGAAATTGGGATGTGCTGCGGTGCACTGGGCAAAAAGGCAAAAAATGGGCGCGGCGCCTAAGGGAGTTGCTATTAACAAGGGGACACGCTTAGCGAGGAGTCCCGTTGCCTGAGTATTCTGCTGTTTATAAATCGAGATAGCTGCCGCTTGCGACTCGTCACGGATGTTGCCAGCTTGGGGAAGCTGTCGATCAGGAACGTCTGACAGGCGGGGCCGCCGATAAGTGGTCCCTCTCGATGAATGGCTTGGGCGCTGCGTTGTCAGGCAAGGTTACAGGCCCAATATGAGTTCCAATTGAGAAGCAAGTTCGTTAAATTCGCTTCCCCAGCCGTTCTCAATTGACAGCTCTTGCAAGTTAGCAGTTGGCGCTAGCAAGAGCTTTACTCCATAAGTTGAAGGTTCGGCGAGTAACGCGTCTATATCTTGAAGTGCCTTCGCGCGATCTCCATAGATCGCTCCATCGTCGCCACTTTCAAGGTTCGCACGAATCTTTTCGAGAATTTCCCGTGCCGCTTGATCGACATTCATATAGACACCCAACGTAGAGCTAACCCGCCGCCGGAGCGTGCAGTGCAGAGGGCACCGGCCGGCAGCGACGGCAGACGGTCCAGTTGGGCACCGGGTTGGGCACTTTGGCTACTTAAACTCGAAGCGAACATCTTTAACGACCTGATACTTCCCCCAATAGAAGTTGCATACTCTGGCGACTTCGGCGCCATCTTTGCTTTCAGGGATGCAGCCCCCCCGAATCTTCGTGGTTTTTTCGCCTTGCTTCGAGAGCGGAAACTCGATAGCCAAACCATCGGGAATGGTGTGCTCAAGCTCGATATTCTCAGAATAGTCATCAACGAGAGCGAATATCAACACCCTGTCAGCCTTGAGTGTGTATAGGTCGTGTTGAAACGCTGCACCTGGCAGCATGCACATTTCAATAACCGACTTCTCTATGCTCTGCTGTTTGCATTGAGGTGGTTCAGCTGCGAAAGCGTCGGATACGAAATTTGCCAAGAGCAATGACAGTAAGAGTTTCTTCATACGTTCCTCGGTAGGTTAATAAGCGGAAGTTCGACATTCGAAGTCGACAACTGTGGGGATTCAATGAGGAGGCGGAACTACTCGACCGGCAGATTACGGCATAGCGACCATGCGGCAAAAAGCTCACTTACCCAAAATGGGTCCCGCCTCTCGCAAGAAGTTCCAGTACTTGATATTGTCGGGTTGCTGGCATCCACTGGATGTCGCGGCCGCCTCGGCTGCATGCTTTGTGATGGCTGATATGCTTTCTGGTGAAGAAACTGCGGCCATGACACTCTCGAAATCCGCTTGTGAGAGCTTCTGGGGACCAAGTCCCTTTGTATTTAGATCCAATGCAACCGCAAATCTCTCCAGCCGCAAGTTGGAGTGACTGGCAATTGGCGTTCCACACTTCGCCGCCAACTCAATCTTGAATTTCGTATCTGCGGCAACGGCTGTTGCTGCTTCGATATCAACCGCTTCGGCAGCAAGTACCGTAAGGGGCAATGTAACAGCGCAAGAAACTAGCGATACAGCGGCTAACCCATTTGCGAATTTACTTACCATTTGGATAGACGTCTCTGTGAGTGGATGGGGCCCAACGCTCAGGTTAACCGGCAAAAATGCGGAGCATTTTTGTCCGTGTTGAACCTACAGCTAGGCTAGTGACAGATGCAGCAGAAGGCGGGCTACTCATGAATTCAATGCCGGCCGATTGAGAAGTACTCTCAGCAGAACTTAGATCGCGAGAGGTTCCCTTACCTTTAGTTGACTAAACTTCTTGTGTCCGGCATGGAGGAGTACTGACATGCAGACAGTGCAAACGACGAACTGTAGGTGCTCTTTGCTCTTGGCCTTTGCCTCGAAGGTCTTGATGCCTGTTTGATACATCTCTGACTTTTCGGCCCACCGAACCAACTCAAGCACTCGTAGCTTTTGCCTTTGGGTGGAGAGGTTCTCTTGGTCAAGCTGGTGCGCAAAGTCGTTTCGTATTCTTCGAAGAATTTGCAGCGCATGCTCGAATGCAGGATCGATTGCACCGAGGCGATGTGCGAAGCAGATCTTCGCGGAGAACGTTCCCAGCATTCGGTCCCCCTCAAAAAGCGGATCGTTGCCCCCCGGGTGTGGCGCCAACAACCTCTTCAAGAGACGCTCCAAATCGACGTCAAGCCTTGCCGCAGCAAGTATCACCGCAGCTCTTTCGCTCTCATCTAATAGCGACTTGACCAAGGAAAACACGTCCTTGAGCAAATCAATCATTTCTTCTTCTTTCGGGATGATTGTCATATGTGATTTGAAGGCATAACAGTTATTAAACGGACCCGCTGGGTCCGTATATGAATTGACATACATGCGGCTATTATGCATTCGGAATTGCTTGTGGGGCAAGGAAGTGGCCTAAGGCTAGTCCGTATAACAACTCCGATAATACGGACAGAAGAAAGGCTGGCTGGATGTCTGCTATTGGGACAAATTCTCAATGACCGGGTGTGGCGGCTAGCTATCTCAAAGCGGTGACTGAGCCAAGCTCCTACAAAATGAAACGGAACCCATTCGGGTTCCGTTTCATTTTGCTGCTAGCGTCGCGATGACGACGCAACTCTGAGCAAGATCAGGCTGCGTTCAGCGCCTGATCCAGATCGGCGATGATGTCGTCGATGTGCTCGATGCCGACCGACAGGCGGATCATGTCTTCGGAGACGCCGGCCTTGGCCAGTTCTTCCGGGGACAGTTGGCGGTGCGTGGTCGAGGCCGGGTGGCAGGCGAGGGTCTTGCAGTCGCCGATGTTGACCAGGCGGGTGACCAGCTTGAGCGCATCCTGGAATTTGCCGCCGCCTTCGCGGCCGCCCTTGACGCCGAAGTTGAGGATGCCGGAGGCGCGGCCGCCCATGTATTTCTGCACCAGCGCGTGGTCCTTGTGGTCGGGCAGGCCGGCGTAGTTGACCCAGCTGCACTTCGGATGGTTTTGCAGGAACTGGGCGATCTTCAGCGAGTTTTCGCAGATGCGGTCCATGCGCAGGGCCAGGGTTTCGATGCCTTGCAGGATCAGGAAGGCGTTGAACGGGCTGATCGCGGCGCCCATGTTGCGCAGCGGCACGACGCGAGCGCGGCCGATGTAGGCGGCGGGGCCGAGGGCTTCGGTGTAGACGACGCCATGGTAGGAAACGTCCGGCTCGTTCAGGCGCTTGAACTTGGCCTTGTGCTCGGCCCAAGGGAATTTGCCGCTATCGACGATGATGCCGCCGATAGAGTTGCCGTGGCCGCCGAGGTATTTGGTCAGCGCGTGCACGACGATGTCGGCGCCATGCTCGAACGGGCGGCACAGGTAGGGCGAGGGCACGGTGTTGTCGACGATGACCGGCACGCCATGCTTATGGGCGATTTCGGCCAGCTTTTCGAAGTCGGTGATGTTGCCGAGCGGGTTGCCGACGGATTCGCAGAAGACGGCCTTGGTCTTGCCGTCGATCAGCTTCTCGAAGGCGGCCGGGTCGCGATAGTCGGCGAAGCGCACATCGATGCCGTATTGCGGCAGGGTATGGGCGAACAGGTTGTAGGTGCCGCCGTACAGGGTGCTGGAGGTGACGATGTTGTCGCCGGCTTCGGCGATGGTCTGGATGGCGGCGGTGATGGCGGCCATGCCGGAGGCCATGGCCAGCGCGGCGATGCCGCCTTCCATCTCGGCCACGCGCTTTTCGAGCACGTCCTGCGTCGGGTTCATGATGCGGGTGTAGATGTTGCCGGCAACCTTCAGGTCGAACAGGTCGGCCCCGTGCTGGGTGCTGTCGAAGGCGTAGGAGGTCGTCTGGTAGATGGGGACCGCGACAGCCTTAGTGGTCGGGTCGGGCGAGTAGCCGCCGTGGACGGCGATGGTTTCGATCTTCATGCGCGTGTCTCTCTTTTGTTGTCGGTAAAGGAAAAAAGTCTACAGGAGCGGCGGGATATTAGCCATGGCAAGCGCGTATGACCAATCACATCGGCATCTAAGCTTATACGTTGCCTTGCCGGTCAGGTTGTGTCGTCCGATTCCTCGGCCGGGCGGCGGGCGGCCTTGATCAGGAAGCGGCCGGGATCGCAGGCATCGACCAGGTCGCTTTCCAGCGGTAGCGGTTCGCCTTCAATACGCGACACCAGCAGATCGGCCATCAGGGCCGACCAGACGATGCCGCGCGCGCCGAAACCCTGCACGCACCACAGGCCGGGTTGGCGGGGCAGGGCATGCAGGCGGGTGTTGGGCGTCGCAGCGACGGCATCCGGCACCGGGCCGACGATGGGCAGGCGGTCCGGCGACATCGGGCGGAAACCGACGCGGCCGTCCAGGCTGGCGGGGTCGAGTTCAGGCGCGAAGCCGGGCAGGCTGAGGTTGAGGCGGGCGAGGTTCTCTCGGTGGTCGATTTCGCGCTGCGAACGGTCGGTGTCGCCGGCTTGCAGCGTGGCGCCGATCAGGCGCAGGCCATCGACCTCGGGCATGGCGTAGCCGAGCTTGCAAACGACGTGCGGCAGCGGCGGCGTGGCGGCAGCCGGCAGGTGGCTGACCTGGCCGCGGGCCGCCTTCTGCGGCAGCCAGGCAAATTGCTCGAAGCCGGGCGCGGCAGCGCCGCTGGCCATGACGACGACCGGCGCTTCGGCGAGGACGGTGCCGTCGGCGGCGAGGGCTTGCCAGGTTTCGGCGGGGGCTTCCGGGTTAGGTCTTGGGCAGGATGACTGGATTCCCGCCTGCGCGGGAATGACGGCGGGGGAGATTGCGCCTTCGGTCGGCTTGCCTTGGGTTCCTTGCTGTTCGGTAATGACGGGGAGCGTGGTTTTTGCCCTTTTCAGGCAGTGCACCGTAGCAGCGTACTGGACGGTGATGCGCTCGGGAAAAGCGGCCAGTGCGGCGCGGCAGACCGAGGGCGGTTGTACCCAACCGCCGTTCGGAAACCACCAGCCGCCGGTGTCGACTGGCCAGCCGAGCATTTGCGTCGCCGTGTCGCGGTCGACGAATTGCATGACTTCGTCAGGCAGGCCGAGCGCTTCGACCGTACGTTTTTGCTGCGCTTCATGGATTGGCTCGCGGCCGAGATGGAGCACGCCGCAGGCCGACCAGCGCGCAGCGGGCAGGCTGCCGAGCAGGGCGCGCGTCGCCAGGTAGCCGGCGCGGGTCAGGCGCGACAGGCGGTTGTCGTCGGCGCTGGGCAAAGGACGCAGCACGCCGGCCAGGTTGCTGGAGGCGCCGGTGGCCGGGCCATCGGCCGCTTCGAGGACGGTGACCTGCCAGCCGGCGGCGGCTAGCGCATAGGCGCTGGTGCTGCCGGCGATGCCGGCGCCGATCACGATGGCGCGGCGCTCGGCTGGCGGGGTGTGGCGGTTGGGGCGGCGCGAGCGGAAGCGGCCGCTCAGCATCTGCCGTTTGCCAGCGAAACCGGGGCGTTTTTCCAGGTCGAACTCGGCTGCCTGCAAGGCTTCGCGCACATGGCCAGCGACCGACCAGGTGGCCAGCGTGGCGCCGGGTGCGGCGAGGCGAGCGAGCGACTTGCACAGCTCGGGCGTCCACAGCTCCGGGTTTTTGGCCGGCGAAAAGCCGTCGAGGTAAAAGGCATCGACCGAAGCATCGATGGTGCGCAGTTGTTTCGTGGCGTCGCCGAAGATCAGGGTCAGGACGACGCGATGATCGTCGAGGTGCAGGCGATGTACGCCCGGCGTCAGCGGCGGCCAGTGGGCTTGCAGCTCGGCGGCGAGGTCGGCGAATTCCGGCCAGGCCTGCTGGGCAATGGTGAGATCGGCGGCTGAGAAGGGGTGCTTCTCAAAGGAGGCGAAATGCAGGCGCTGGCAGCGTTGCGGATCGTCGCGCCAGGCGCGCCAGGTGGCAAGGAAGTTCAGCCCCAGCCCGAAGCCGGTTTCAAGGATGACGAAGCGGTGCTGGCCTTGCCAGCGTTGCGGCAGGTCGTTGCCGGCGAGAAAGACGTGTTGCGCTTGCTGCGGGCCGCCGTGGGCAGAGTGATAGACGTCGCCGAAACTGGCCGACCAGGGCGTGCCGTCGTCGGCGAATTCGAGGCGGGCAGGGACGAGCTTTTCCACCAACGATCAGTGCAAGAGGCCGTGTTTTTCCGGGCCGCCAGTGAGCGGCGGGACAGGTGTTTCGGCCGCCGGGGCAGTGCTGCCGTAATCGAGGGTCAGGTCCCATTGTGCCTTGTCGACAGCGGCGCGCAGCATGGCGCACAGGGCTTGCAGCAGGCCGGCGTCGAGCACCAGGTTGAAGCTGCGCTCGCGGCCCTCGCGGAAGGTCAGGTGGATGGCGCCATCGCTGTGTTTGGTCAGCTGGCACTCGCTGGAGAGCAGTGGCGTCGCGCCAAGCGGGAAGATCGAGTCGGCGTCGCGGAAAGGCTCATCGAAGGTGGCGTTGGCTGAGCTGTCGGCAGCCTCCGGATTGCTGTCCATGGCTGGAATGACCAGTGGCGCGGCGACCATGTCGACGAGGCGCGGCCACAGCTTGCGCAGGAAGCGGCGGGTCAGGAAGATGCGGAATTCCTCGTTGGCCTGCGTGGCGACGCGCAGGATCAGGCGATCCTGCACGCTGTCATGGGCGACCTGTATCTGGCGCAGTTGCATTACTTCAATCCGTTGAGCACGTCGACAAGAATGATGATGCGCCGGATTCCCTTGCGTGACCAGCGCTGGAACAGGCCGGCGAAGGCTGCCAAACGATTCATCAAGGGCAGGCCGCGGCGGATGATGGCCTTGATCTCGTCGTTGGGATTGGCGGCAAAGTAACGGTCGAGCAATTGCGGCAGCAATTGGCGCGATTCGTTCTCGACGATGGGGCCGGCCAGCGAGATGGAATTCAGGAAGAGCACGAGGTCGGCCGCCTGTACTGCGGTGGACGGCAGGAATTCGCCAAAATTCTCTTCGAAGTCGATACGGTAGCTTTGGCCATCCTGCATCGTGATGTTCTTGATCTGGGCGCCGCCATGCCAGAACCCGGCGCGGTGGAATTCGCCGAGCTCGGTGGCCAGGCGTGGCAACTCTCGCCGCCACTCCTCGGCTGACCATTTCTCCAGCAGCGTGGCAACCACGGTGCCGCAGAATTCCAGTACGAAGAACTCCGGCGTCACCAAGGCTACGCGTGGCACGCGCATGCCCGCCGCCGCCATCGATTTCAGCCGATTGGCCTCGTACTCCATGCTGCCCGCCGCTTCCGACAGCGCCAGCGTGCGCAGAGGCAGTGGCTGCCCGGTCAGGTGCTTGACCACCCAGCGCATGAACAGCGTCTGGATCAGTTTGCGCGACTTCGCCGCCAGCTTCTTGACGACATAGCGCTGGCCCTCGTGCTCGAAAACCAGCGCCCGGCTATGGTGGGTCGCCAGCCGGGCACGGGCAGCAGCTTCGAGGGATTGCAGGTTTTCGGTCACCAAGAACTCAGTAGGGAGACAGCTGGGAAAAGCACCTGGATTCCCGCTTTCGCGGGAATGACGTATTTAGTGAAATCAGCGCCGATGGTCGAGCGAGCGCAGCCAGAACAAGGCGCGGGCGAGCGCCGCATAGCAGCGCTATGCAAGCTCGTCCGCAACGCCGTTATGGCAAGCGCAGCCGACCATTATTCGGGACGCATTTGGGGGAAGAGGATCACATCCCGAATCGCCGGGCTGTCGGTCAGCAACATGATCAGGCGATCGATGCCGATGCCGCAGCCACCGGTCGGCGGCAGGCCATATTCCAGCGCACGGATGAAGTCGGCGTCGTAGTACATCGCTTCTTCGTCGCCGGCATCCTTGGCCTTGGCCTGCTCCTGGAAGCGGGCGGCCTGGTCTTCGGCATCGTTCAGCTCGGAGAAGCCGTTGGCGATCTCGCGGCCGACGATGAACAGCTCGAAACGCTCGGTGATTTCCGGGTTGGTGTCGGAAGCACGGGCCAGCGGCGAGACTTCGACCGGGTAGTCGATGATGAAGGTCGGCTCCCAGCACTTGGCTTCGGCGCAGGCTTCGAACAATTGCAGTTGCAGGCTGCCGAGGCCGCCCGGCTTGACCTTCTCGCCGAAGGCGACGATCTTGGCCTTGAGGAACTCGGCATCGGCCAATTGCTCGTTGCTGAAGTCCGGCTGTTCGCGCTGGATGGCCTGGATGATGGTCAGGCGATGGAAGGGCTTGGACAGATCCAGCACGCGGCCCTGGTATTCGAACACTTCCTTGCCCAGCGCTTCGCGCGCGGCCTGGCGGATCAGGCCTTCGGTGAAGTCCATCAGCGTATGGTAGTTCGCGTACGCCTCGTAGAACTCCATCATGGTGAATTCAGGATTGTGGCGCGGGCTCAAGCCTTCGTTACGGAAGTTGCGGTTGATTTCGAAGACCTTCTCGAAACCGCCGACGACCAGGCGCTTCAGGTAAAGCTCGGGCGCGATGCGCAGGAACTGCTGCATGTCGAGCGCGTTGTGGTGCGTGACGAAGGGCTTGGCCGCCGCGCCGCCGGGGATCGGGTGCATCATCGGCGTTTCGACTTCCATGAAGCCGTGGCCGGTCATGTAATTGCGGATCGCGGCAACGATGCCGGAGCGGGCGCGGAAGGTGGCGCGCGTTTCCTCGTTCATGATCAGGTCGACGTAGCGCTGGCGATACTTCATTTCCTGATCGGCCAGGCCGTGGAACTTGTCCGGCAGCGGGCGGATGGACTTGGTCAGCAGGCGGACTTCACTGGCCTGGATGGTCAGCTCGCCGGTCTTGGTCTTCATCAGGGTGCCGACGACACCGAGGATGTCGCCCAGGTCCCAGCCCTTGAAGGCGGCGTAGGATTCCTCGCCGACCTTGTCGCGGGCGACGTAAACCTGGATGCGGCCGGAAACGTCCTGCAGTGTGGCGAAGGAGGCCTTGCCCATGACGCGCTTGAGCATCATGCGGCCGGCAACCTTCACTTCGACGGGGAGACCTTCGAGTTCCTCGGCCGTTTTCTCGCCATAACCTTCGTGCAGCTTCTGCGCGGTGTTCTCGCGCTGGAAGTCGTTGGGGAAGGCTTGACCGGTCTTGCGCCATTCGGCAAGCTTCGCCCGACGTTCGGCGATGATGTGGTTTTCGTCTTGCTGGATGGGCTGTTCGGCGTTCGACATGAAAAAATCCTTGAAAAACAGTGCGCGAGCCGATGGCTAGCTTAAAACGTGTTATTTTCGCCGATTACCCCCGGTCGGAACAAGGGCGCCGCCGCTTAGAGCGCATAGAAAGCTACTGATCCGTGTCGGATAGCGCAGCAGGAGCAGGGAGTAAAGCTTGAATATCCTATTGGTCGATTCCTCCCCGATTTATCGGGAAATTCTGCAGCAATACCTCAGTCATTTCCCCGGCGTGCAGGTAATGCTCGCCCGCTCGCGCCAGGAAGCGATGGAGCTGATCGCGGCGAGCCAGTTCGACTTTTTTGTTGTTTCCGGCCAGTTGCCGGATGGCGACGGTGTGTCGTTCTCTCGCGAATTGCGCCAATTGGGCCATGCCCGAGTCGAACCGGTCGTGCTGCTGACGGCAACGCCGAGCGCCGAGTTGGCGACCGCGGCGACGCACGCTGGCGTCACCGAATTGTTCCGCAAGCAGGATATCGACGAATTGCTGCGCTTCATGCGCCACTACGTCGAATTGATGCAGCCCATGCGCTGCCGCATTCTCTATATCGAGGATGCGCGTGACCAGCGCATGGTGCTGGAGGAATTGTTGCGCTCCTGGGGCGCTACGGTCGACGCCTTCGCCATGGCCGACGAAGCCTGGCAGTCCTTTGCCGAGAAAGATTACGACCTCGTCTTGTGCGACGTCGTGTTGGGCGGCCGCATGACCGGGCCGCGCCTGATCAACCGCATCCGTCGCTTGCCCTTGCCGAAGGGCGGTGTGCCCATCCTGGCGGTGACGGCCTTCGACAACCCGGGGCGGCGCATCGAGTTGTTCCAGTTGGGCGTCGACGATTACGTGCAAAAACCCATTCTCGATGAAGAGTTGCGGGCACGTATCCATAACCTGCTGGTGCGCAAGCGCGCCGTTGAGCGCAGCGAAATGTTGCTGTCGGCGACGGCGCTCGGCGTGGCAATTGTCGACCGGGACGGGCGTGTCGAAACGCTCGACGACAATGCGCGCGCAATGTTCGGGCTGGAAGCCTGCGATTGCACCCAGCAAGCTCCCATGCTCGGGCTGCCAGCCGAAAAACTGACCGACTGCGCGGCGGAGGTGTTGAAAACGCTGCTGCAGGGGCAGAGCATTCAGCGCCAGAAATGTCAGGGCAAGCGGAAGAGTGGCGAAGCTTTTCCCATTGAATTGACCGGTCTCGAAATCGAATCGGGTGCCAATGGTCAGCGCTTCGCCTTGCTCGTTCGCGATGTCAGCGAAGAGCAGCAATTGTCCAGTCATCTGCTCCGTGCCAAGGATGCCGCGGAGCTGGCGGAACGCATGAAGGGCGAGTTCCTGGCCAACATGAGCCATGAGATTCGTACGCCGCTCAATGCCATTCTCGGTATTGCCCATCTGCTCAAGTACGACAACCTGAGCATCGAGCAGAAGACCAGCGTCGATCACATCGAGGCCGCCGGGCAGCATCTGCTGGCGCTCATCTCCGATATTCTCGACTTGTCCAAGATCGAGGCCGGTCGCCTGGAGCTGGAATCCATTCCGCTGTCGATCGAGGAAACCATGCTCGAAGTCGTCAGTATGGTCGAGCCACAGCTGGCGGCCAAGGGGGTCGAACTCAAGGTCGAGGCCGGAGAACTGCCGGCCATCGTCTATGGCGATCCTTTGCGTTTGCGCCAGGCAATACTCAATTACGCGTCAAATGCCGTCAAATTCACCGAGTTGGGTACCGTAACGCTGCGCTCGCGCGTTCTCGAAGATTCCGGCGATTCGGTGTTGCTGCGCTTTGAGGTTGAAGATACCGGCATCGGCATTCCGCCCGAAGCGCTGGATTCCATTTTTTCGGCTTTCCGTCAGGCCGACAATTCGACCACCCGGCGCTACGGCGGCACCGGTCTTGGTTTGGCCATCACGCAGGAACTGGCCGAAGCGATGGGCGGCGAGGTTGGTGTGTCGAGCCGACAGGGAATCGGCAGCGTGTTCTGGCTCACAGCCCGTCTCAAATGTGGCACCGAGCGGCGCGCTATCGGGCGTGCCTCCGCTGCCGAATTGCCGGCCGAGGAGGTGTTGCGCGAACGTTATCGGGGCGTGAAGATCCTGCTGGTCGAGGACGAGGTGGTCAACCGCATGGTCGCAAGCAATATCATCGGCCGACTCGGGGTTACCGTCGATCTGGCGGAGAACGGCGAAGTCGCGCTCGATATGGTGCGCCAGAATACCTACGATCTGGTGCTGATGGATATGCTGATGCCGAACATGGATGGCCTGGAAGCGACCCGGCGCATCCGCCAGCTGGAGGGGCGGACCGGCTTGCCCATCATCGCGCTGACGGCCAATGCTTTTGCCGCCGAAAAGCGGCGCTGTCTGGAAGCCGGCATGAACGGCTTCGTCAGCAAGCCTTTCCATCCGCAAACCTTGTACAGCACGATGCTGCAGTGTCTGGAGCGGGCCTCGATCGTCAGGGGGCAGGCTCAGTCGTAAAACACGGCCAGCCAGATCGTGATCTGGTTGGTCGGCGTCCACTCGACGCGATGGCGGCAATGTGGAGGAATATCGACGTGATCGCCGGCGCGCAGATGGCGGGCGTCGGCCTCGTCGGCGAAACGTAGTTTCGCTTCGCCCTGCACCAGCAAGACCCATTCGCCTTGCGGCTGGTCGTACCAGAAATCGGGCGGGCTGCATTGCCCGGTCGATACGATGCGCTCGATGCGCAGACCCGGGCACTGCAAAATTTCGCGAAATTGCTCGTCCACCGCAGCAGTGGCCGGCAATTCCGCGAAAAGGTTGGGCATTACACGCCCTGCTTCAGGCTGGCCTGAATGAAGTCGTCCAGGTCGCCGTCAAGCACCGCCTGGGTGTTGCCCGTTTCGAAACTGGTGCGCAGATCCTTGATGCGGCTCTGATCGAGCACGTAGGAGCGGATCTGGTGGCCCCAGCCGATGTCGGACTTGGCGTCTTCCAGCTTTTG
This sequence comes from Azonexus sp., assembly GCA_041904995.1. GTDB lineage: Bacteria > Pseudomonadota > Gammaproteobacteria > Burkholderiales > Rhodocyclaceae > Azonexus. The sequence continues at coordinate 58,693 of JAYRMB010000011.1, read as the reverse complement.
CTGTTCGGCCTGCTGCTTGCGCAACTCAAACTCATACAGGCGGGCGCGCAGCATCGACCAGGCTTCGTCGCGGTTGCGGTGCTGCGAACGGTCGTTCTGGCACTGCACGACGATGCCGGTCGGGACGTGGGTCAGACGCACGGCGGAGTCGGTCTTGTTGATGTGCTGACCGCCTGCGCCGGAAGCGCGGTAGGTATCGGTACGCACGTCGGCCGGATTGATGGCGATTTCGATCGACTCATCGACTTCCGGGAAGACGAAGACCGAGGTGAAGCTGGTGTGGCGGCGGGCGTTCGAGTCGAACGGCGACTTGCGGACCAGGCGGTGGATGCCGGTCTCGGTACGCAGCGTGCCGTAGGCGTAGTCGCCGGTGAACTTGACGGTGGCACTCTTGATGCCGGCCACGTCGCCTTCGGATTCTTCCATCACCTCGACGTTGAAACCCTTCTTTTCGCCGTACTTCAGATACATGCGCAACAGCATCGAGGCCCAGTCCTGAGCTTCGGTACCGCCGGCGCCGGCCTGTATTTCCAGGAAGCAAGGCATCGGGTCGGACGGGTTGTTGAACATGCGGCGGAATTCGAGGTTGGCGACCTTCTTTTCCAGTTCCTCGTTGTCGGCGGCCACGGCGAGCAGGGTGTCGTCGTCGCCGTCTTCCTTGCCCATGTCGAAGAGTTCGCGGCCGTCGTTGATGCCGGCGTCGACGGCTTCGAGCACCAGCACGATGTCTTCCAGGGATTTTTTCTCGCGGCCCAGATCCTGGGCGCGTTTCGGATCGTCCCAAATCTTGGGATCTTCCATCTCCTTGTTGAGGAGGGTCAGACGCTCACGTTTGTGATCGTAGTCAAAGATACCTCCGAAGCTCGGCGGCGCGCTGCGCCAGATCGTCGAGCTTGTTGGAGATGCTATTGAGCTGTTCGGCTTCCATTGTTATATCAACCGGTTAATTGCAAACCGCACATTATACAACGCGGCTGCCGTCCATTTTGGGGCGATGTAATTGCACCGTGATGGTGCGGAACAATGGTTTCCGGGCTTTGACATTGTGTCGAATATGCCAAATTTTGTTAGTGTGTCTATATAAAACATAGGCCTACGATCTCTGGCAGCGATCTTGCTATCGATGAGAAAAACACGATAACGGGATCGAACGATGACCGAATATGCTGCCCAACAGCTCCCCGAGAACGCTGCGCGCGCCAGTTTCATAGCGCTGCCGGCCATGCTGCACCTGATTATGACCTGCCTTGCCGGTGGCGCGCTCGGCTATGCAGCCGCCGTGGCCAGTTGGCTGTTTATCGGCCTTGGCGCACTGGTGGTGCTGGCCGTCCTGGCTTCAGGTTTTCGCCTGTTCGGCGCCTGCGACGCCTGGTTGGGCGAATTGCTCGCCTTCAGCCTGGCGGTCCGTCAGGGCGATCTGCACCGCCGCATGAAAACCTCCGGCAGCCGCCTGGCGCCTCTCGGCGAATACATGAACAGCATGCTGCGTTCGCTGGTTGAGGTGGTCAAAGCCTTCGACCGCTCGTCGCAGGAATTGAACAGCGTCGCCCACGAAACCACCGCCAATGCCGAGGGCGGCGACGAAGGCGTGCGTCAGCAGCGAGACCTGACGGTATCGTCGGCCGCCTCGCTCGAAGAGCTGACGGTCAGCCTGCGCCTGGCCAGCGAACAGGCGGGCGAAGCGGCGCAGGTGGCCGAGGAAACGATGAGCGTGACCGGTCACGGGGCTGAGAAGGTCGGCACCCTGGCGGCCACCGTTTCCAACCTGGCGGCCACGGTCGCCGCTTCGGCGCGTACGGCTGGTGAACTCGGCGAGCAGTCGCAGGAGATCGGCCAGATCGTCGGCGTCATCAAGGACATTGCCGGGCAGACCAACCTGCTGGCGCTCAATGCGGCCATCGAAGCTGCGCGGGCCGGCGAACAGGGCCGCGGCTTCGCCGTGGTCGCCGACGAGGTGCGCAAGCTGGCCGAGCGCAGCGCCGTGGCGGCCGGTGAAATCGGCGAGCTGATCGGACGCATCCAGCTGCAGATTGAACAGATGGCGGCGACCATGCAGGCCAGCAATGCCCGGGCCGCCGAGAGCGCGGCCGAGGGCGAGGCGGCGGCGACGACCCTGCACGAAGTGGCCGGCAAGTCGCAGCGCACGCTGGTTTTGGTGCGCGACATCGCCGCGGCCAGCGCCGAGCAGAGCGAAGCGGCGCAGAACATCGCGCGCGACATCGAGCATCTGGCGCAGCTGGCCGACCGCAACGAAATCCTGGTCCGCGACAGCAGCGAGTTGTCCCGCTACGTCGACCAACTGGCCGTGCAGCTGGCCGACCTGATCAAAACCTACCAATACGAGTGAGCATCATGAGCGACCTGATCTATTGGCTAATCGGTGCCGTGTTGGCGGCAGTCCTGACGCCCTTTGCCTGGAAGGCGCTGCGTGCGGCCGGCCGTCGGCCGCAGGCCAGCCTGCCGGAAGTGCTGGCCGCCAGCCGGGTGCTCTTCGAGCTGGTGGTCAACCTGCAGCAGCATCGCGGCATGAGCAGCGCCTGGCTGTCCGGCGATGCCTCCTTTGCACCGCGCCTGCGCGAGAAACAGGCGGTCATAGACAACCTGCTGCCGGCCTTGCAACGCGATGCCCGTGGCGAGACCGCACGCCATGCGCCATGTTTTACCGGCAACGACGTTTCCTTGTTCATCTTCCGCTGGCGCAGCCTGGTCGACGCACTGTCCGGCAAGACACCGGAACAGAGCATCGCCGAGCACAGCCAGCTGATCTCGCAGTTGCTCAACTGGCTGGCCGCCGTCGGCGAGGCCCGCCTGGAGCCGCTGCTCGACCGCGCCGATCAGGTCGGCACGGTGCGCAATTTTGCCTACCGCCTGCCGGCGCTGGCCGAGTGCCTGGGACAGATGCGCGCCATCGGCAGCAGTGTCGCGGCGCGCAAGGCTTGCTCGCCGGTTGCTCGCGTTCGCCTGATGTTCCTGGTCAGCAAGGTCGAAGGCCTGCTCGAACAGGCGCTGCGGGCGAGCAGCACCGGGCAGTCGTCGCCGCGCGCGCGCTCGGCCATTATTGAACTGATCGGCCTGGTACGCAGCAGCATCCTGGCCGGCGACGGGATCAAGGTGTCGCCCGAGCAGTATTTCGGTGCGGCGACCCGAGCGGTCGATGGCGTGGTGGCCTGGGTCGGCGAGAGCGGCCAGGCGCTGGAACGGGTGTCGCCGCAAGCGCCAGGCGGCATGACCCTGTTACCGGGTTAATCAGCCTTGCCTCACCCAGAAATGCCGTCGGCGCCCGAGCGGGGCGGTGAAATATTTACCTTGTTTCGAATGAGGGCTGTCGGCTGCGTGCCGAGGCCCGGAAAAGTTGGTCGTGAATCAAACCTTATTGTCGAATGGTCTGCACATGGTGCGTAAACGCCGTATTTCCCCCTGGAGCGGTATCGATAGCGAGCGAGTGCTCCAGGTCCTGGTCAACAACCTGGAAGGGATGGTCTTTCGCTGCGCCATCGACGAACACTGGACCATGCATTTCGTCAGCGATGGCTGCCGCGAACTGACCGGCTATGCGCCAAGCGAAATGGAGTTCAACCGCGGGGCCTCGCTCGAAATGATCACCCACCCGGAGGATCGGGCGCGCGTGCGCAACACCATTGCCGAGGCCATCCCGCAGGGCGGGCGCTACCGCACGCAATACCGCATCCGGCACAAGGACGGACTGGAGAAATGGGTGCTCGAACGCGGCACCATCGTGCATGACGAATCGGGTGAAATGGTCCTCGAAGGCTTCATCGAGGACGTCACCGAGCAGGTCCTCAGCCTGCGCCTGCTGGCCGATGCCGAGATGCGCTATCGCAGCATCTTCGAGGATTCGGTGGTCGGCATGTTCCAGACCTCCATCGACGGCCACTATCTGGCCGCCAACCAGGCGCTGGCCACGCTCTACGGCTACGCGACGCCGGCCGAACTGATCGCCGGCCTGTCGGATATTGCCGGGCGGCTCTATGTCGATCCGCAACGCCGAGATGAATTCAAGCGGCTGATCCGTCAGCACAACCGCGTCACCGATTTCGAATCCGAGGTCTATCGCAGGGACGGCAGCCGCATCTGGATTTCCGAGAATGCCCACGCCGTCATCGGGCGCGACGGCGAGCCGCTTTATTACGAGGGCACGGTCGAGGACATCACCGCCCAGCGCAATTACCAGCAGCAGCTCGAATACCAGGCCACGCACGATCCGCTGACCGGCCTGCCCAACCGCAACCTGCTGCAGGACCGCCTGCACCAGGCCATGCGCCTGGCCCAGCGGCAGGGTACGCAGGGGGCGCTGGCTTTCGTCGATCTGGACAACTTCAAGTTCATCAACGACAGCCTTGGCCATGGCGCCGGCGACCGCCTGCTGGTCGAGGTCGGCCGCCGGCTCAAGGCCTGCCTGCGCGACTCCGACACCGTGGCGCGCTACGGCGGCGACGAGTTCGTCCTCATCCTCGGCGACCACGGCGGCTTGAGCGAAACCCTGCACATCCTGCACCGCATTCAGGAGATCGTGGCCAGCCCGATCAACGTCGACGGCCACGAACTGCGCGTCAATTGCAGCATCGGCGTCAGCGTCTTTCCCGACGATGCCGACGACCTCGAAGCCCTGTTGCGCCACGCCGACGCTGCCGTGCACCATGCCAAGGGGCTGGGCAAGGGGCAGTTTCAGTTCTACACCGAGTCGCTCAACATCGCCGCGCGCGAGCGCCTGGCGCTCGATTCCGCGCTGCGCAAGGCAGTCGAGGAACAGGAGCTGTATGTCGTCTATCAGCCCAAGGTCGATGCCCGTGGCCGTCCCTGCGGCTTCGAGGCCCTGGTGCGCTGGCAGAGTGCCGAATTCGGCGCCGTGTCGCCGGTTCGCTTCATTCCGCTGGCCGAAGAGAACGGCCTGATCGGCAACCTGACGCGCTTCGTGCTGCGCGAAGCCTGCATGCAGGCCGCGCTATGGCGCGCGCAGGGCCACGCCGACCTGCGCATGGCCGTCAACATCTCACCCACCTTGTTCCGCGAGAAAGACCTGGCCGGGCTGATCCAGTCGGCGCTCGACGAAGCCGGCCTGCCCGCTGCCAACCTGGAACTCGAAATCACCGAAAGCATGCTGATGGGCGATGTCCAGCAGGCGCTGACCGTGCTCTACGAACTGAAGGCAATGGGTGTTTCCATCGCCATCGACGACTTCGGTACCGGCTATTCCTCGCTCGCCTACCTGAAGCGCTTCCCCATCGACATCCTCAAGGTCGACCGCTCCTTCGTGCAGGAATGCGACGGCGGCAACGAAGCGGTGGCCATCACCCGCGCCATCATCTCGCTCGCCCACAGCCTGAACCTGCGCGTCGTCGCCGAAGGTGTCGAGACACACTCGCAGATGGCCGTGCTCAACGCCCTCGGCTGCGAGGAATATCAGGGCTACTTGGTCGCCAAGCCGCTGCCGGCGAACGAAGCGGCAGCCTTTCTCGCCGCCCGCCGCACTCTCTGAGCGCAGGGGCGCCGGCCAGTCAGGCGGCTAGGCGCTCCACGGCGGCAGCGGCGGTGGTCCGCCGGCAGCGTGCGGCGGCATGCAGGCTGCCGTCGCACTGTCCGTGCGCTGTCTTGCCGCAGCTGGCGCAAACTCGCAGATCGTAACTGCCCGCCTGGGCATTCCAACCGCTCAGCCGTTCCTCGATGCGGGCGATCTCCAGGCATTCGCGGACGCGGCCGCGGGCGCCGCTAAACTGTATTGTCCGTTTTCCACCAAAACGTTCGCCGAACAACAACAAAACCCCGAGCCCGGCAGTGTCGATGTAATCGGTCCGGGAAAAATCGAGCGTAATGCTCGCTGGCCACGCTGGCTCGGCAACGGCGTTGATTTTTCTGAGAAATTCTCGGGCCGCAGTAAAGTCGAAATGGCTCGGCAGAGACAGGATGTCATCAAGGCTCGGGGCAGGGGCAAGGCGCAGGGTGTGTGGCACGGCGGTTCTCCATCGTTTTTCCCTTGCGTTGCAAGCTTTGTGCCCGCGCAGGAAGCCCGAGGCCGCTTCTGCCAGCGCAATCTTCGGAGAAATCTCGCTGCTGCGGTGCACTGCCGAAAAAGGCAAAAAACTGCGGCTTGAACAATGCGATCGGCGCTACTCAAGGTGCAACAGGGGGCATCGGAAACGGGCAAGTCATCGACGGCCGGCGTATTCCTTGGCCAAGGCGACCGCTACACGGGCAATCAACTCGTAGGGAATCGGCGCCGCATACTTGAAAGCGAGATTGCCCTTTTCGTTGCTGAACGGCGCCACTTCGCGAAGAAGCGCCGCATCAGCCTTGAGCGGCGGATAGATGCCCAGGTGGTTCTTGAAGGCGGCGAAATAGAAAAACACCTTGCCCAGCCGATAAGCCGGCATGTTGTAAGCAATGCAGCGCTCAGCCTCCGGCAGTGCCGCCTCGACCAGCGACTGGATCCGCAACAGCATCGCCTGCGCTTGTTCCGGCGCGGCGGCGATGTATTGCTCGTGGGAGGTGAATTTGGGGCGCTCGGGCATCACGCTTCCGCTGGACCTTGCCCTTCGTGCATGAAAGAGGGGGCGGAATCCACGTTATTCCGGCAGCCGCTTCAATTGCACCAGCTTGGCATTCCACTGGCCGACCGCCGCCTTGCCGCTCACACCCATGACATTGATCGTCACCAGCCAGCCCTTGCGTTCGTAGCTCAGCGCAGGGTAAGGCTCGCCATTCGGATAGGCAGCCAGCGTCACCGCCTTGTCGGCGTCGTTCGGCACGCTGTCCCATTTCGTTCCCGGCGGGTTCGACATCTTGCGCCACATTTCGCCCGACGGCGCCGGGTTCGGCCCCGCGTCCACCGCAATCTTCACCGAACGCGCCTCATCCGCATATTCGCAAGCCTTGCCGAGCAAGCCTTTGCCGGCTGTGACCACTTTCAACTTCTTGTCGAGCCGCTGCGAAAGGTAGTCCGCCGTAAACGGGCAATCCTGCGCCTCGGCAGCCAGCGTCATTTGGGGAGCGGAGCAGGCGGTGCAGAGCAGGGTGATCAGGGGCAAGCGTTGCATGGGGCACTCCTTGTTCAGAGAGAGGGTGAAAGAGAACGTGGTGGTGGAGAGTTGGTTTTTTGCAGAATTAGCGAGTGCACCGCAGCTACCGAGAAAACGTGGTCTGTCCCCTATTCATTAGTGAAATCCCAATAACTGCCCCTGTGAGCATAAGCAACAACAAATTGGTACGGGGAGTGAGAGAAGAATCCATATTGCCTAACGCCAAAATAACTGGCAAATTAAAGCGGCGTGACGATAGGAGCGCCGCTTTAATTTGTCCATGTTGATTTTTTTGTTATGCATATTGCATTGAATTCAATCATTGTGCGGTGTACCCGCCATCTATTGAGTGGACGCTCCCGGTTATAAAGGCCGCACGATCACTTAATAGATATGCGACCAAATCCGCGACTTCTTCGCGGGTGGCGAGACGCTTCATGGGAGGTGCGCTCGCCATCCAGTCCGTCACTTCTTTGCCGGAATCCATTATCCGAGGGGTCGCGACGTAGCCCGGTGCAATGGCACATACGCGGACGTTGGATTCGGCTAACTCCAGCGCGGCTGATCGAGTCAAACCAATGACTCCGTGTTTCGCGGCAGTGTATGCAGCCATGCCTGGCAGGCCGACTAAGCCATTGGCAGAAGACAAATTCACAATAGCGCCAGAACCATTGGCAAGCATTGCGGGTATCTCATATTTCATGGAATGAAAGATGCCGGTTAGATCAGTGTCGATTACGTCGCGCCATATCTCTCCCTGGATCTCGTAGACCGGTACACCGGCGGGGCCGGTTATACCAGCGTTATTCACAGCCAAATCCAGCTTACCAAATCGCTCAATGGTACGCTTCACAGCCGATTCCATCGCTATTGGATCACGCACATCTGCCTCAAGAGCCAGCGTTCGCGCACCCTTCGGGTCAATTCTCTTGCAAACCAATTGCACAGGCGCAAGGCGTCGACTGGCCAGCACCACCGAAGCACCACCGGCATATAAACGCTCTGCTATAGCCTCTCCATTTCCGGTTCCAGCACCCGTTACAAAAGCGACCTTATCTTTAAACTCCATAGTTATTTCCTCCGCAACTGAATGAGTATATGAAATATGAAGCCCAATTACTGACAACGTTATGTCAGTAGTAGATGATCATGCCTGACGCATAACGTTGTAGCTCAGCCGACGGCAGACAGCGTAGCTGGCTGGCGGTCGGCTGGAGCGGAATGTTAGACATTGGGGTTGCCAAACGACCAATTTTCACGGGCAACCTCAACAAGGTTGATGAAGATATTTTCAGTTTGGAGATATCCGGTGCCCACCAATTTGCGATTGAGTTCGCTAAAGAACTTGGCTTTCAGTTCAGCGGAACGTCCTTGGTTGAGCGTGATTTGGACGAACACAATTTTTTCGAGCCGATCAGGTGGGCAAGCGCCAGGGGCGTGAAGGATTGCCCCCTTAGGATAGCCTTGGCAAAGGATGTAGTTCTCTAGCGGTGGAACACCGAGAACTTCCTGCATGGCGGAGTTAATAGCGCCACTGACAGTTGAAGAAAATTCAGCAGGCTGTTTGTTGGAAAAATCAACACGGACTATTGCCAAGGGAGCTCCTTTCGGGGAAATGTCTAACGTGCAGCTTGAGCCGACGCCGGAGCGCGCAGCGCGGAGGGAACCCAAAAGCGTAGCTTTTGGGCGGTCGGCTCGAAGCGTTTGTTAGGCGATGAACGGTTGAGCATTACGATTCACCCTTTGGCTCGCTGGTAAAAAACTTGTACGTGAGATAGCCCGGAACGCCCAGTAAAACAGCCAACGAATAACGACCAAATGGCCCGTGCAAGCCGAATAAATAAAACAAAAGGCCGGCAATGAGCCACGCACCAAGAGCGAGACCAAGCCATTCGTTTCGAGAGAAGGGGGACATGTTTGTCTCTGTCATTATTGGTGCCGCCTAACGTGCTAGGTGAGGGGCGCGGAGCCGGCTTGCCGGCGGAGCGTCCCAGCGGCGAAGCCGCACCTCGACCGGGATGTTAGGTTGCATTTCGCGGCAACCGCATGTGAATGAGTGCAACCGGGTTTCCTTCCTTGTTTTCCCGTTCTTCGATGGCGTATGGCTGAAACCCAAGTTTTGGGTAGAGCAGCAAACCAGCGGCGTTTTGATTGAAACAGGACACTGTTACCTCTGCAGCCAGATGTTTTGAGAAAGCGAGGTGTGCCATGTGCTTGATGAGAAAGCTACCGACCCCACGTCCTCTGGCGGCCGGGGAAACGATGACGTTTCCAATGGAGCAGACGCCACCAATTTCATTACGGTAGAAATTTGCGAAGGCGACCACTTCACCGTCAAGTTCAACCACCGTTGAGTCCGAACGCTGCGCAATTGCCTCCTGCAACTGCGATGCAGACAGCGGGAATGTTGCCTTTGGAAACAAGAAATACAACTCGTCTTCGGTTTGCGGAAAACCGCAAATGCGTTGAATGTCTTTCTCGGCGACAGGGCGATGAGTCAGCAACATGCTCTAAGCAACCTAACGTAGAGCTAACCGGCGCTGCGCGGCCTTATCGCGCAGCGTCCAGCGACCGAAGGGAGCGAGGTTGAGCGCCGGGTTGGGTCTCACGGCGTTGGGGACGCCTTGAGCGCCAAAAGAAGATACTCACCGACATGCTTTTCAGCGATGTCCTGTGCAGACAAAAGCTTGATGTGGCGGCGTAACTTGCCTTCGCCCTCAAGCACCTTGAATTTGTCTGGGAGAGACGCGCCTGCACCAAACTCCAGCGAAACGTGCTTTGCATAAGAGAAGATGCCGCAAAAGGGCTTCTCGGCGGAGAACAGGATGCCGCCGTATTTCACTTCCTCGGAGATGGTGGAATCCAAGCCAAGGACTATTTTCCTCAGGGTTTGCACAAGCTCGAAGCGCTCAGGATCGAGAAGGCGTATGTCTTCGAGTAGTTTTGAGATGCGGTCGGCGGGCATGGCGTCAGGACTTGTAGTATTGCTTGAACTCAGGGCTGGCTTCCCGCTCGGAATAGATGTAAAGAACGATGCCGTTGGGGTCTTGAACGGCAAAGCCGCGATCTCCCCAAGGGTGATCTTCGAGTGGCATGACGGCAACCAGACCGGAATCGGCGAGTGACTGAAACTCAGCGTCGACATCGGAAACGTTGAAGTTGTAAGTCAAGCCAGCGGGATTACAAGCCGGCTGGTCGGGTTGAGGCGCCATGAACTGAAGAGATGCCCCCTTGCCGAATTCGAGGTTGACGTACCAGCCGCAGTCGAAGGTGACCTTTGCGCCAAAGTGCTTGACGTAGAAATCACGGGACTCTTCGACCTTCGCTGTAATGATGCAAGGGGACAGTGAATTGGCAAGCATGGGGATTCCTTATAGTGAGACCCAACTAGTAGTAGACGTCAAAACTGACGCCTAATTCGGAAACCTGTCCAATAAGCTGGCGGACAGGACAGCAAATTTGACTTGCTCGGCAAGGCTTTTCGGCATATAACTGTTTATCCATACAGTATTTTGCCGCCATGAAACCGGACATAGCCACTATTTCTCCTGATCGTGCTCCGAAACTCTTGGAGCAAGTGGTGGATGCGATACGCATTCGGCATTACAGCATACGTACCGAAGAGGCGTATGTCTATTGGGTGAGGGCCTTTATACGCTTTCATGGGTTGCGTCATCCGCGTGACATGGGGGCGCGTGAAGTGACGACCTTCCTGTCGCATTTGGCAACTGAGCGCGATGTGGCGGCGGCTACCCAGCAGCAGGCGTTGTCGGCTTTGCTCTTCCTTTATCGGCATGTGCTGGAGATCGATCTGCCCTGGCTCGACGATCTGGTGCGGCCTAAGAAGCCGGCGCGTTTGCCGACGGTGCTAAACCACGATGAGGTCGCTCGTTTGCTGGCGGCGGTTCGTCCGGAATACGCCCTGATAGTTCGTTTGTTGTACGGCACCGGCATGCGTTTGATGGAGTGCCTGCGCTTGCGTATCAAGGATGTTGATTTTGTCCGGGGCGAAATTCTGGTTCGTGACGGCAAGGGGGCCAAGGATCGGGTGACGGTCTTGCCGAAATCCTTGGTCGAACCGTTGCAGAAGCAGTTTTCCGTGGCCCGGCAGCTTTTCGACAAAGACCGGGCGGCGAACCGACCTGGGGTTTATTTACCCAACGCCTTGGAGCGCAAATACCCGAACGCAGGCTGTACTTGGGCGTGGTTCTGGGTGTTTCCTGCGGCTGGCTTGTCGGTCGATCCGCGTAGCGGCATCGAGCGCCGCCATCATGCCTATGAAAAGTCCCTGCAACGGGCGATGAAGCGGGCGGTGGAGGAGGCTGGAATCTGCAAGCCGGTGTCGGTGCATACGCTGCGCCATTCCTTTGCAACGCATTTGCTGTACTCCGGTTACGACATACGCACCGTGCAGGAATTGCTCGGGCATGCCGACGTGTCGACGACGATGATCTATACCCATGTGCTGAACCGTGGCGGGCGGGGCGTGGTCTCGCCGCTGGATCATGTTTGATTTTGGGTTGCCGCCGGCCGGCAGTACACTTCGGCATTGTTTCGGCGGCATATGAGCCGTCGCATGAGGAATTCCGTTGAGCGATCTGTTTTCTCAAAATACCGTCGATACCAATGCACCGTTGGCCGAGCAACTGCGTCCGCAGAATCCGGACGAGGTGATCGGCCAGCAGCATCTGCTCGGGCCGGGCAAGCCGCTGCGTCTGGCTTTCGAATCGGGGCAGCCGCATTCGATGATCCTGTGGGGGCCGCCGGGCGTGGGCAAGACGACGCTGGCGCGCATGATGGCAACGCAGTTCAATTGCGAGTTCATTGCGCTGTCGGCGGTGTTTTCCGGCATCAAGGAGGTGCGCGAGGCGGTGGCGCAGGCCGAGATGTGGCGGGCGCAGGGCAAGCGGACCATTCTCTTCGTCGATGAAATCCACCGCTTCAACAAGGCGCAGCAGGATGGCTTTCTGCCCTTCGTCGAGAGCGGCTTGTTCACATTCATCGGCGCCACCACCGAGAATCCATCCTTCGAGGTGAATTCGGCCTTGCTGTCGCGGGCTTCGGTCTATGTGCTGAAGTCGCTCGACGAAAACGAGATGGGGCAATTGTTCGACCGGGCACGCGACCGGGCCTTGGCCGATCTGGAATTCGACGACGATGCGCGCGGGCGGCTGATCGGTCTGGCCGACGGCGATGCGCGGCGTTTGCTCAATCTGCTCGAACAGGTGCGCACGGCGGCGCATACCGCGGGCCTGGCTGCGGTGCACGGGCAATTTATCGAAGAAACCATGGCGCAGAATCTGCGCCGTTTCGACAAGGGCGGCGACGCTTTCTACGACCAGATTTCGGCCCTGCACAAGTCGGTGCGCGGTTCCAGCCCGGACGGTGCGCTCTACTGGTTCTGCCGCATGCTCGATGGTGGCGCCGACCCGCGTTACCTGGCGCGGCGCATCATCCGCATGGCCTGGGAAGACATCGGTCTGGCCGACCCGCGTGCCATGCAGGTGGCCAACGACGCGGCCGAAACCTACGAGCGGCTGGGCTCGCCCGAGGGCGAACTGGCCTTGGCGCAGGCGGTGATCTACCTCGCCGTGGCCGCCAAGTCGAACGCCGGTTACAGCGCCTACAACGCCGCCCGCGCCTTCGTGAAGCAGGATGGCTCGCGGCCGGTGCCGGTGCATCTGCGCAACGCGCCGACCAAGCTGATGAAGGAACTCGGCTACGGCAAAGAGTACCGCTACGCCCACGACGAGCCGGAAGCCTACGCCGCCGGCGAAACCTACCTGCCGGACGGCATGGCCGAGCCGCATTGGTACGAGCCGACGCCACGCGGTCTGGAAGGCAAGATCGGCGAAAAACTCGCCCATTTGCGCGAGCTGGATCGCAAGGCAAGGAAATCTGGCGCGAGTTGACCAAATCAGGTCATCGTAGCTGACCGCCAATTGTCGCTAGGCTGACCAGAGCGCTATCTGGCAGTAGTCGGCAATTGATTCCGTCTATTTATCGGTCGGCGAGCTTGCCTGCAAAAAGCGCCACCGCATCGGCTAGTACGCGGGCGGGGGCCGTCTGGCGGCTCCAGTGGTGCCAGAACAGCGGTATGCTGATCGGCTCGCCTGCGGCCAGCTCGCACAATACGCCTCGCTCAAGCGCGTCTTTTGCCTGCGGCAGGGGTACCAGACCGTAAGCCAGTCCGGCACGCACGGCGCCAAAGAGCGCGGTCGAATCCGGAATGACATGACAGGGATAATCGCCCTGCTGCAAGCCCCAAGCCTCGCGCAGCCAGCGACGATGAATGCTGTCCTGCTGGCCGTAAACGGCGGCGGGCGCATCGGCCAATGCATCGGCGCCCAGCCCGGCAGGAAAACAGCGGGCGACAAATTCCGGTGTAGCCACCAGCACATACTGCATTACACCAAGAGGTATAACGCCACAACCGGCTATCTGCTGGGGCTGTGTGCCAATACATCCGAGCACCTCACCGGAGCGCAACTGGTCGAGCGTTTGAGCCTCGTCCGCCACCACACAATCGAGCAGAATCCGCGCCGCCTGCAGGCTGGGGGCGATCGCGGCGATAAGACCCAGCGCCAGACTGTCCGCGTTCACGCCAATGCGCAGTGTCAGCCAGTCGGAGGCAGCCGTCTCCAGCGTTTCCTGCAGTTCGGCTTCCAGCAGCCGTACCTGCCGCACATGCGCCAGTAGTTTCTGCCCTGCCGCTGTGGCGCGCACCGGTGTATCGCGCACCAGCAGCACCGTTCCGCTGCGCTCTTCCAGCTGGCGGATGCGTTGCGAGATTGCCGACTGGGTCAGGTGCAGGCGCTGCGCCGCGCCTTCGAAACTGCCGGAGGCCGCAACGGCATCCAGTGCTTCGAGCAATTTGTAATCGAGCATTAGCTAGCCTGCATGCCAATTAGAAAAGATCGTTTTACCACGGCGCAGGGGTTTGATTGAATAGCATCATGACAAGAAGCCGTGAGGAAATGAGCATGAAGTCTGTCAATGGCCCGCAACTGGTGCAGATCGCCCGCGAATACGGCACGCCGTGCTGGATTTACGACGCTGCCATCATCCGCGAACGCATCGGCCAGCTGCGCCAGTTCGACGTCATCCGCTTTGCGCAGAAGGCCTGTTCGAACACGCACATCCTGCGTCTGATGCGCGAACAGGATGTGAAAGTAGATTCCGTTTCGCTGGGCGAAATCGAGCGCGCTCTTGCCGCCGGTTTTTCTGTTGGCGGCGTACACAGCGATATCGTGTTTACCGCCGATCTGCTTGATCGCGCCACCCTGGCGCGCGTGGTCGAACTGAAAGTGCCGGTAACCGCCGGCAGCCCGCAGATGCTGGAACAGCTCGGCCAGGCCAGTCCCGGCCATCCGGTATGGCTGCGCATCAACCCAGGCTTCGGCCACGGCCACAGCCAGAAAACCAATACTGGCGGCGAAACCAGCAAGCACGGCATCTGGCATGAGCAACTGGATGAAGCCTACGCACTGATCGAGCGCTACGGTCTCAATCTGGTAGGCCTGCATATGCACATCGGCTCGGGCGTCGATTACAGCCATCTCGCCGAAGTCTGCGACGCGATGGTCGCTCTGGTGAAGGCCAGCTGCCACGACCTGCAGGCGATTTCGGCCGGCGGCGGCCTGTCGATTCCGTACACCGTCGATGGCGAGCGCATCGATACCGCGCACTACTTCAGCCTGTGGGACAAGGCCCGTTGTGAAGTCGAAGCGCACCTCGGTCACCCGGTGACGCTGGAAATCGAACCGGGCCGCTTCCTCGTTGCCGAATCCGCCAAGCTGATCGCTGAGGTGCGCGCCAAGAAGGACGCCGGTAGCAATCACTTCGTGTTGTGCGACGCCGGTTTCAACGACCTGATGCGCCCGGTCATGTATGGCAGCCATCACGAAATCAGCGTGCTGAAGCCCGACGGCGCAACCCGCACGACCGATCAGCGCCCGACCGTCGTTGCCGGTCCTCTGTGCGAATCGGGTGACGTGTTCACGCAGGAAGAAGGCGGAACGGTCATTCCGCGTACCTTGCCGACGGCGGAAATCGGCGATTGGCTGGTTTTCCATGATGCCGGCGCCTACGGTGCATCGATGTCGTCGAACTACAATACCCGCCCGCTGATCCCGGAAGTGCTGATTGATGGCGGTGAAGTCAGACTCATTCGCCGTCGTCAGACGGTAGCCGAACTGCTGGCATTGGAAAGCTGTTGAAACGCGGGGTATTGGCCTGTAGTCAAGAATATGCCTGATTAAGCCTCACCTTCAGGAAGCCCGAAGATTGCACGCCTTCCGCAAGGTTTGGTGTGCATTACGGCAAAGGCTTGGATAGGGACGTGTGTAGCAGCCTCTTGGGAGTTTAGGAGCTGTCTGACTTGGATTTGAATTACTGCTTTGGGGTGAATCGAGCCGGCCGGATCGACACGATTGGCCGGTCGGGTGACTGCAATGTCGCAGCAAAGCCGGGAAATAGCCGGCTCGCGTATAATTTCGCGTTTTGCGGCCGCCTGCTGCGGTGCACTGCCTAAAAACAGGAAAAACCATGCTCGATATCCAACAACTTCGCTCCAATCTCGACGCCGTTGCCGCTGGCCTGGCCAAGCGCGGCAAGCCGATCGACTTTACCGAATTCACAGCGCTGGAAAACGAGCGCAAGACGCTGCAAACCCGCACCCAGGATCTGCAAGCCCAGCGCAACAGCCTGTCCAAGCAGATCGGCATGTTGAAGGGGCAGGGCAAGGATGCCTCCGAGGTCATGGCGCAGGTGGGCGCGCTGGGCGACGAGCTGAAGGCTTCCGAAGCCCGCCTCGGCGAGTTGCTGGAGAAGTTCAACGCCATCCTGGCCACGCTGCCGAACATTCCCGATGAGTCCGTGCCGGTGGGCGAGGACGAGACCGGCAACGTGGAAATGAAGCGCTGGGGCACGCCGAAGACCTTCGATTTCCCTGTCAAGGACCACACCGACATCGGCGAAGGCTTGGGCCAGCTCGATTTCGCCACCGCCGCCAAGATTTCCGGCGCGCGCTTCTCGCTGCTCAAGGGCGGCATCGCCCGCCTGCATCGTGCGCTCGCCCAGTTCATGCTCGACACGCATACCAGCAAGCACGGCTACACCGAGGTTTATGCGCCGTATTTGGTCAATGCCGCCAGCCTGATGGGCACCGGCCAGCTGCCGAAATTCGAGGAAGACCTGTTCAAGGTGCTGCGCGGTGATCAAGACCCGCTCTACCTGATTCCGACCGCCGAAGTGCCGGTGACCAACATCGTGCGTGACGAAATTCTCGCTGCCGAAGTGCTGCCGCTGAAGCTCGTCTGCCATACGCCGTGCTTCCGTTCCGAAGCTGGTTCCGGCGGCCGCGACGTGCGCGGCATGATCCGTCAGCACCAGTTCGACAAGGTCGAGTTGGTGCAGATCGTTCATCCGGATCAATCCGCCGCTGCGCATGAAGAACTGACCAGCCACGCCGAAGCCATCCTCGAAGCGCTGGAACTGCCGTATCGCCGCGTCGTGCTGTGCTCGGGCGACATGGGCTTCTCCGCCACCAAGACCTACGATCTCGAAGTCTGGCTGCCGGCGCAGGATACCTATCGCGAGATTTCCTCCTGCTCCAATTTCGGCAGCTTCCAGGCCCGTCGTATGCAGGCTCGCTTCCGCAACGAGAAGAACAAGCCGGAGCTGTGCCACACGCTGAACGGTTCCGGCCTGGCCGTGGGCCGCACGCTGGTCGCCATTCTGGAGAACAACCAGCAGGCCGACGGCAGCGTGGTGATCCCGGTGGCGCTGCGTCCTTACATGGGTGGTCTGGAAGTGCTGGTGCCGGCAGTCTGAAACGCCGCACCGCAATAGCAAAAAGCCAGGCAGTGCCTGGCTTTTTGTTGCCCCTTATTTCTTCAATTTGAGGCCGGGGCCGTCGCCCTGCATGCCGACCATGCCTTCCATTCGGCTGGAGACGGCGAGGTAGCGTTCCTCGTTGCGCACGAGGATGTCGTAGTAGCTGCGGATGTTCTCGACCAGAATCACCGCCTCGCCACCGCGGGCGCGGCCAGCTTTCAGGCGCTGATAAACCGAGGGCTTGGAGAGTAGCGGCAGGATGCGCTTCATCTCGAACCAGGCGTTGCCGTCGGCATTCATTTGCTGGGCCAGGGTGCGCGCTGCATTGAAATGGCCGGGGCCGATGTTGTAGGCGGCCAGGGCGAGCCAGGTGCGGTCGGGCTCCTGCACTTCGTCCGGCAGGTTGTCCTTGAGCATGTTGATGTAGCGGGCGCCGGCCAGGATACTTTCGCGCGGATTCAGGCGGTTGCTGACACCCAGACGGTCGGCGGTTTCCTCGGTGAGCATCATGATGCCGCGCACGCCGGTGAAGCTGGTGGCGTTCGCGTCCCAATGTGACTCATGGTAGGCCACGGCCGCAACCAGGCGCCAGTCGATGCCGGTGACGGTTTGGGCGTCCTGGAAGTAGCGGCGCAGCTTGGGCAGCGTGGTTTCGATCTGGCCGAGGAACTTGGTGACGTCGGCCTGGTTCAGGCGGCGGACGTGGCCGAAGTAACGGTCTTCCAGCTTGGCCAGCGTGCCGTCGCGCTGCACGCGCTCGGCGAAGACGCGGGCTTTTTCGGCCAGTTCCGGGTTGGGGCTGGGGCCGAGGAGCCAGACGATGGGTTCCGGTTCGCTCAGGGTCAGCGTGCTATGCACGTAGGGCGTGAACTGGTTGGCGATTTCCTCGATGTTCTGGTCGATGGCGACGTAATCGACTTCTCGGTTGCCGAGCGATTCGATCAGGTCGAGCACGTCGCCGGAGCCGACTTCGACCACGCGCAGATTGGCGACCTCCTTGGCCAGTCGGCGCATGGTCGCCGCCTGGCGTGAGCCGGCCATGACGTGCACGGTCTTGTCGGCCAGGCTGCTCAAGTCTTCGAGCGGCAGCGAGGCTTCGTGCTGCATCAGCATGTCGCGGCTCTGGAAAATGGCCGGAGTGGCCTGCACGCCGGGGTTGTTGCCCGGCGACAGCCAGGCCGCGGCCAGGTGATAGCGGCCCCTGGCGATGCTGCTTTCCAGTTCGTCCGGACCGACCACGACGTATTCGACGCCGACACCGAGTTCCTGGGCGAAGGCTTCGATCAGGTCGTGCTCGAGGCCAGTGGTACTGCCGTTTTCGCCATCTTCCTGCTGGTAGGTCAGCGGGCCGGGGCGGGTCAGGACGACCAGGTCGTGCTGACCTGGCGTCGGGAAGGGGAGCGGCAGGCGAAGCCAGTCACCGCAGCTTGCGATAAAAAAACACGCAATTAGCAGTAAGAGTCGTTCTATCCAGCGCATCGTTTGTGCTATTATCTCGGTCCCGCGGAGAGGTGGCAGAGTGGTCGAATGTACCTGATTCGAAATCAGGCGTACTGCAAGGTACCGAGGGTTCGAATCCCTCCCTCTCCGCCACTCAGCAGTTGCAAAAATTAAGCCCGTGATTTCACGGGCTTTTTTGTTTCGGCGCGCATTGTAACCCACAATCGCCGGATCAAGAACCGGGCGGCAAATCGCTGCCCCAAGGCCCGCGGCTCTTGGCATAATCCGGGCAATGCTCGCTTACATCCTCCGTCGCCTGCTCTACGCCATCCCGATCCTGATCGGGGTGAACCTCATTACCTTCGCCTTGTTCTTCGTCGTGAACACGCCGGACGACATGGCGCGCATGCAGTTGGGGGTGAAGCGCGTGACGCCCGAGGCCATCGCCAAGTGGAAGGCCGAGCGCGGCTACGACAAGCCGCTCTTTCTGAACGAAGCGGCAGAGGGCAGTGGCAAGCTGACCGATACCATCTTCTTCCAGAAATCCGCCCGCATGTTCGTCGGCGATTTCGGCCGCGCCGAGGATGGGCGCGACATTGCCCGCGAGATCGGCACGCGCATGGGGCCGTCGCTGGCCATTGCCTTGCCGACTTTCGTGCTCGGGCTGTTCGTCACGGTGGTCTTTGCGCTGACCCTGGCCTTCTTCCGCGCCACCGCCTTCGATTTCTGGGGCGTCGTGCTTTGCGTGGCGATGATGTCCATTTCCGGCCTGTTCTACATCATTGGCGGGCAATACCTGATTAGCAAGGTATGGCGGCTGGTGCCGATTTCAGGCTTTGGCGACGGGCTGGACGCGGCGCGCTTCCTGATCCTGCCGGTGCTGATCGGCGTGATTTCCGGCATCGGCTCCTCGACGCGCTGGTATCGCACCATCTTTCTTGAAGAAGTGAGCAAGGACTACGTGCGCACGGCACGCGCCAAGGGCTTGCCGGAAACGCTGGTCTTCTTCCGCCACATTCTGCGCAATGCGATGATTCCGATCCTGACCGGCGTCGTCGTGGTCATTCCGCTGCTCTTCATGGGTTCGCTGCTGACCGAATCCTTCTTCGGTATTCCGGGGCTGGGCAGCTACACCATCGATGCCATCAACGCGCAGGATTTCGCCGTAGTGCGCTCGATGGTCTTCATCGGCTCGGTGCTCTACATCGTCGGGCTGATCCTGACCGATATTTCCTACACGCTGGTCGATCCGAGGATCCGTTTCGAATGATGGGCTTCGAGATCGTTGTTCTCTGGTCGGATGTGCTGGTCTGGCTGCTGGTTGCCGCCAGCGTCGGCCTGGGCTTGATCGTGCGGCGCAGCCCGCCCTTGCTTGCGGCCTGGCGGCGCGTCGGGGCTAATCGGGTGGGCATGGCCTCGGCCACGGTGCTGCTGGTCTTTATCGCGATCGGCCTGCTCGACTCCATGCATTATCGCGTCAAGCTTGATGGCAAGCCGGGGCAGAAGGCGCAGTATGCGGTCGAGGTGCTGTCGGCGCTCGATGCCATCGCCGCGCCCTTGCGCACACGTAACGAGAAAACCTATTCCGAGCCTTTCGCCACCCGGCTTTACGCCAAGGAAACGCTGGAGATCGACGGGCAGACGGTGCGCGAGTTTCCGCGCCTCAAATTCGGCGGCCGGCATCTGAGTGAGCGCGAGGGCGAGAGTTGGGCCGATGTCGGCTTCACCGCTTTCCGTGGGGCCGTGCTGGGCTTCCTCGCCTGGCTGGCGGTCGCCGGGGCGGTCACTGCTGCGGTGCACTGGCAAAAAAGGGCAAAAACCGAAAGCGCCGATTTTGCCTGGGATGCCGTGCTCGGTACCTTGCTGGGACTGTTGCTGCTCGGTCTGCCGTTGCTGATGCTCGCCGGCCAGTATCACGTCTTCGGCACCGACAAGGTGGGGCAGGATGTGCTTTACCAAGTGTTGAAGAGCGTGCGCACCGGCCTGATCATCGGTCTGGTCACCACGCTGGTCATGCTGCCGCTCGCTGTGTTGCTCGGCATCGTCGCCGGTTATTTCCGCGGCTGGGTCGATGACCTGATCCAGTATGTTTACACCGTGCTCAATTCGATTCCCGGCGTGTTGCTGATCGCGGCATCAGTGCTGATGATGCAGGTGATCATCGACACCCATCCGCAATGGTTCTCCACCGCCGCCGAGCGCGCCGACCTGCGCCTGCTGGCGCTCTGCTTCATTCTCGGCATGACCAGTTGGACCGGCCTGTGTCGCCTGTTGCGTGGCGAAACGCTGAAACTGCGCGAGCTGGAATACATCCAGGCGGCGCAAGCCTTCGGCGTGTCGAGCGGCCGTATCATCGTCCGCCACATCCTGCCCAACCTGATGCATATCGTGATCATCTCGGTGGTGATGGATTTCTCCGGCCTGGTGCTGGCCGAGGCGGTGCTGTCGTATGTCGGCATCGGCGTCGATCCGACCATGACCAGCTTCGGCACCATGATTAACAATGCGCGTATGGAGCTGGGGCGCGAGCCGGTCGTCTGGTGGTCGCTGGCCGCCGCCTTCAGCGCCATGTTCGTGCTGGTGCTGGCCACCAACCTGTTCGCCGACGCCGTGCGCGACGCCTTCGATCCGAGGAGCGCCTGATGTTGCAGGTCGACAACCTCCGCCTCGGCTTCGTCGCCGGCAAAGCCGCCCTTGCTGCGGTGGACGGCATTTCCTTCTCGATTTCCAGAGGCGAAACCTTCGCCCTGCTCGGTGAATCGGGCTGCGGCAAATCGGCCACGGCGCAGGGCATCATGCGCCTTTTGCCGGCGGCCGGGCGCATTCTGGGCGGTTCGATTCGGCTCGATGGCGTCGACCTGCTCGACTTGCCGGAAGCCGACATGCGCGCCTATCGCGGCCGGCGCATGGCGATGATCTTCCAGGAGCCGGCGACCAGCCTTAACCCGGTGCTGACGGTGGGCCAGCAGATCGGCGAAGTGCTCGACCGCCATCTGAACCTGCGCGGCGCAGCCGCCCGCGAACGCATGCTCGACCTGCTGCGCCAGGTCGGCATCGCCGATCCCGAGCGTCGGCTCGACGAATATCCTTTCCAGTTCTCCGGCGGTATGAAGCAGCGGGTGATGATCGCCATCGCCCTGGCCGGCGAGCCGGACCTGTTGATCGCCGACGAGCCGACCACCGCGCTCGATGTCACCGTGCAGGCGCAAATCCTCGATCTGCTGGCCCGATTGCAGGCCGAGCGCGGCATGGCGATCTTGCTGATCACGCACGACCTCGGCGTCGTCGCCCGCATGGCGCATCGCATCGGCGTCATGTACGCCGGCGAGCTGGTCGAAGTGGCAGAGCGCGAAACCTTCTTCCAGAAACCAGCCCATCCCTACACGCAGGCGCTGTTCGCCGCCTTGCCCGAAGTCGGGCGGCGCGGCTTGCCGCTGGCGACCATTCCCGGTCAGGTGCCGTCGCTGGCGGCGATGCCGCCGGGGTGTCGCTTTGCCGCCCGTTGCGCCCACGTTATGCCCGTCTGCCAAGAGCGTTCGCCCGATTGGCGCAGTGCCGCTGGTGAGGCCAAGGTCCGCTGCCATTGGCAGGGCGAGGCGACGCCGGATAGCACGATGCGTCACGCCGTGACCGAACTCGATCTGCCGCCGGCCCGCGCCTTCCTTGAAGTGGACGCCTTGCAGGTGCATTTCCCGATTCGCAAAGGGATCCTGCAACACACCGTCGGTCATGTGCGCGCGGTGGATGGCGTATCGCTCAGCCTGTCACCGGGGCGGACGCTGGCCCTGGTCGGCGAATCCGGCTGCGGCAAGACGACGGCCGGCAAGGCGCTCCTGCAGTTGATTGAGCCGACCGACGGTAGCGTGCGTTTGGGCGGCCAGCAATTGGTCGGCCTCAAGGGAAAGCGGCTACGCGCGGCACGGCGGCACATGCAGATGGTTTTCCAGGATCCGTTTGCTTCGTTGAATCCGCGGCTACGCGTCGGCGAAATCATCGCCGAGGGCATGCAGGCGCTGCGTGTCGATGGCGATGGCCATTCCCCCGACGAAGCCATCGCCGCGCTGTTGCAGCAAGTCGGCCTGCCGGCCGATGCCGCCGGGCGTTATCCGCATGAATTCTCCGGCGGCCAGCGCCAGCGTATCGCCATTGCCCGCGCCCTGGCGGTGCAGCCGGAATTGCTGATCTGCGATGAGCCGACCTCCGCCCTCGATGTGTCGGTGCAAGCGCAAATCCTCAATCTGTTGAAGAAGCTGCAGGCCGAGTTGGGTGTCGCCTACCTGTTCATCACGCACAACTTTGGCGTTGTCGAGTATCTGGCGCACGACGTGGCGGTGATGTACCTCGGACGCATCGTCGAGCAGGGCAGGGCGGAAGAAGTCCTCGCCCAGCCGCGTCACCCCTACACGCAGGCCCTGCTTTCTGCCGTGCCCGCGCCCCGCCTCGAAGGCAGCGGCGAAGTCATTCGTCTGGCCGGCGAAACGCCATCGCCAGCCAAGCCGCCGGCCGGCTGCCATTTCCACCCACGTTGCCCGAAAGCCACCGAGCAATGCCGCACCGCCTACCCGGCGGCAACGACGGTTTCGGTGACGCATGCGGTGCACTGCCATTTCGCATGAAAAAACGGCGCGTCGATGACGCGCCGTTGATATCCGATCAGGCCGGGATTTAACCGCGGCGATTGTTCGACGATTTGGCGACCTTCGAAGGCGCTGCCTTACTGGTCGTAGCACTCGTCGATTTGCTCGGCTTGTCGTGAGCGGCTTTGGCCGACTTGGTGGCGGGGCTTGTTGCCTTGGCGGACTTGTTGTCCTTTGCGCCAGCCTTGGCTTTGGCTAGGGTTTTGTCCTTGCTGTTCTTGCTACCGCTGGCCAGTGCGGGTTCCGCTACCGGCTTGGTGCAGGCTGCCGCCTTGCCCTTCTTGGCCGGCTTGCACGGACGGGCTTGTGGTTCAGCCTGGATGAACTGAGCCGGAGCCTGAGCGTTGAGCAGTGGGGCGAGATTGTCACCATTGCCGCCACCCGGTACGAGCAGGGTGGTGCCAGCGGCCAGGCGGGCCTTTTCCGGCAGGCCATTAGCGCGGGCCAGTTCGCCAACAGAGATGTCGAACTGCTTGGCCAACTGGTCCAGGCGATCGGCCGATTTCAGCGTGTAGGCCTGCCATTGGGTCAGCGGGGTCTGCGTGTTCTGCAGGTTTTCGTTGAAGGTCTCGACCTTGTCGGCCGGGATCACCAGCGCGGTGTCCGGCTTGATGATCGGGCGATTGTGCGAGGGATTCAGGCGTTGGAATTCCTCGACCGGCATGTTGGCCAGGCGGGCGGCGGTTTTCACGTCCATCGGGCGCGGGGTTTCCAGCGTGGCGAAGTAGGGACGGTTGGGAATGCCTGGCAGGCCGAGTTGGGCGACCAGAGCCGGGTTGCCGAAGATGTTTTTCAGGGCCTGCAGCTTGGGGACGTAATGCCGGGTTTCGTTCGGCATGCGCAGGCTGGGGTAGTCGGTCGGCAGGCCGCGTGCTTCGTTCTTCTCGACCGCGCGTTTCACGGCGCCTTCGCCCCAGTTGTAGGAGGCAAGCGCGAGATGCCAGTCGCCGTGCATGTCGTAAATGGTCTGCAGGTAGTCGAGGGCGGCACCGGTCGAGGCAATGACGTCGCGGCGCTGGTCCTGCCACCAGTTCTGTTCCAGGTTGAAACGCTTGCCGGTCGCCGGAATGAACTGCCACAGACCGGCCGCGTGGGCACGCGAATAAGCCATCGGGTTGAACGAGCTTTCCACCATCGGCAGTAGCGCCAGTTCAGTCGGCATGCCGCGCGCTTCCAGTTCTTCGACGATGTGATGCAAGTAGGGGCGGCTGCGCTCGACCATACGGCGCAGGGCATCCGGCCGGCTCTGGTACCACTGCTGGTAATAGAGCACCAGGTCGTCGTTCAGGTTGGTCATCGCAAAGCCGTTGCGAATTCGCTCCCAAAGATCATCCGGCGCGGCAGTCAGGTCAATGGTGGCTTTCGGCTGCGGGGCCGTGCGGATTTCGTGTATGGTCAGCTTATCCTCGATGCTGGGCGCGGCGGCCGGTTGAGCCGAGGAGGGAATCAGCAGCGAGAGGAGGGGGAACTTTTCACCGGCATCGGCGGAAGCGGTAGCGGACAGGGTCAACGCTGAAAAACCGAGACTTGCACCAACCAGATAGCGGACAAGCGACAGAACGTTGCGATGCTGCATGAGTTTGGCTCCTGGCACGAACGGGGTCGACTAAAAACGTAAATTATACCTTAGGTCGTAGTTCAGCCCCGGGAAACTGCGGGCGAAAAAAAACCAGCCGAAGCTGGTTTTTTTAGAGTTGGCGGAGTGGACGGGACTCGAACCCGCGACCCCCGGCGTGACAGGCCGGTATTCTAACCGACTGAACTACCACTCCGCGCTTAAACCTTGGCGTCCCCACGGGGATTCGAACCCCGGTTACCGCCGTGAAAGGGCGGTGTCCTAGGCCTCTAGACGATGGGGACCCGGACTTACAACCTGTCGCAGTTCGCTGCTTGGTGGAGGTAAGCGGGATCGAACCGCTGACCTCTTGCATGCCATGCAAGCGCTCTCCCAGCTGAGCTATACCCCCAATTGAGAGACAGCCGAACTGCTTTCAACCGAACAGCTTGCGCTGCTCAACCGAAACCGGAATAAACCGGATTTAACTGGCGGAGTGGACGGGACTCGAACCCGCGACCCCCGGCGTGACAGGCCGGTATTCTAACCGACTGAACTACCACTCCGCACTTAAACCTTGGCGTCCCCACGGGGATTCGAACCCCGGTTACCGCCGTGAAAGGGCGGTGTCCTAGGCCTCTAGACGATGGGGACCCGGACGTTTTTTCTTTCGCGCTTTGGTGGAGGTAAGCGGGATCGAACCGCTGACCTCTTGCATGCCATGCAAGCGCTCTCCCAGCTGAGCTATACCCCCGCCGCGAAAGAAGGCCGCATTATAGGGACCACTTTGGTCCTTGTAAAGGGCCTTTCGCGATTTTTTAGAGATTGTTTTTCAGAGCACTCAGAACGCCTTCGCGACCAATCAAGGCAATCACGGCGTCCACTGAAGGCGTTTGCGCCTGACCGGTCAGGATGACACGCAAGGGCATCGCCAGTTTGGGCATTTTCAGGCCATGCTTGGTCACCGTTTCCTTGATCAGCGCATTGATGGCCGGCGCTTCCCAGGCCACGTCGGCGATGCCGGCAGCGAAATCGGCCAAGGCCGGGCGTGCCTCGTCGCTCAGGTGCTGGGCCAGAAGGTCGGCGTGCGGCGTGACATGCACGTAGAAGACTTCGACGGCATCGGCCAGCACGTTCAGCGTATTGCAGCGGTCGACGTAGAGGGCGACGGCTTTTTCCAGATCCGGACCGTTGCTGG
Source organism: Azonexus sp. (assembly GCA_041904995.1). Taxonomy (GTDB): domain Bacteria; phylum Pseudomonadota; class Gammaproteobacteria; order Burkholderiales; family Rhodocyclaceae; genus Azonexus. The sequence continues at coordinate 32,992 of JAYRMB010000011.1, read as the reverse complement.
TATCGACGCCACGTGCTGCCAGGCGCTGCTTCACCTTGGCGGCCAGTTCGGCCGGCGGGGTCTGCTTCATGTAGTGCTGGTTCAGCCAGAGCAGTTTTTCGGTATTGAACTGGGCGGCCGAGGCGGTGATGTGGTCGAGGTCGAACCACTCGACCAACTGCTGGCGCGAGAAGATTTCGTCGTCGCCATGCGACCAGCCAAGGCGGGCCAGGTAGTTGATGACTGCTTCGGGCAGGAAGCCATCTTCATCGTATTGCATGACCGACACGGCACCATGACGCTTCGACAACTTGGCGCCGTCGTCGCCGAGGATCATCGACAGGTGGGCGTAGGTCGGTACTTCGGCGCCGAGCGCCTTCAGGATGTTGATCTGGCGCGGCGTGTTGTTGACGTGGTCGTCACCGCGGATGACCTGGGTGATGCCCATGTCCCAGTCGTCGACGCAAACGCAGAAGTTGTAGGTCGGCGTGCCATCGGCACGGGCGATGATTAGGTCGTCGAGTTCTTCGTTGGCAAATTCGATGCGACCCTTGACGGCATCGTCCCAGGCGACCGTGCCGCCTTTCGGATTCTTGAAGCGAACGACCGGCGGTACGCCGGCCGGCGTCGTCGGCAGGGTCTTGCCTTCTTCCGGGCGCCAACGGCCGTCGTAACGCGGTTTGATCTTCTGCGCCTCCTGCTCGGCGCGCAGGGCGTCCAGTTCTTCCTTGGTGGTGTAGCAGTAATAGGCGGTACCGGCCGCCAGCATTTGCTGGATCACTTCCTTGTAGCGATCCATACGCTGCATCTGGTAGAAGGGCCCTTCGTCATGCGTCAGATCCAGCCAGGCCATGCCGTCGATGATGGCCTGCACGGCTTCCGGCGTCGAGCGCGCGACATCGGTGTCCTCGATGCGCAGGATGAACTTGCCGCCGTGGCGACGGGCGTAGGCCCAGGAGAACAATGCGGTGCGGGCGCCGCCGATGTGGAGAAAACCGGTGGGGCTGGGGGCGAAACGGGTGCGAACGGGCTTCATGGAATCCGGGAATGTTTTAAGCAAAGGGCGATATTCTAGCCGACCGGGGTTTGACCGGCGGATGTGATTATGGTTAAATGCGCGCCTCTTGTGAGGGCGGTTAGCTCAGCGGTAGAGCACTGCCTTCACACGGCAGGGGTCACTGGTTCGATCCCAGTACCGCCCACCAGCAAAATTAACTTGGCGCTGGCCCTCACAAGAAAACATTAACCCGCTCAGCGTAAGGCTCGGCGGGTTTTTTGTTTCCGTATTTCGGGGGGCAATCCTACCGGCTCAAAACCCGCATTGCCTGGTCAAGCCCGCTCAGCGTCAGCGAGTACATTCGGTTTCCCATCAATTCGCGAATCATCCGGATCGAAGGCGTGTACTCCCAATGCGCTTCCTTTAGCGGGTTCAGCCAAACCGCACGCGACCACACGGAAAGCATGCGCGACATCCATGTGGCGCTGGATTCCTCGTTCCAGTGCTCGACGCTTCCGCCAGGCCTGGCAATTTCATAGGGGCTCATGCTGGCATCGCCGACAAAGACCAACTTGTAGTCTGGGCCATAGGTATGGATCACATCCCAGGTTGCGGTCTTTTCCGAGTAGCGACGCCGATTGTCCCGCCAGACGGATTCATAGGGGCAATTGTGGAAATAGAAGTGCTCCAGATGCTTGAATTCTGCGCGGGCCGCCGAGAACAACTCCTCGCATTGCTCGATGTGATCGTCCATCGAGCCCCCCACATCGAGGAAAAGCAGAACCTTGACCGCGTTGTGCCGTTCCGGTCTCAAGTGCAGGTCGAGCATCCCGCCGTTGCGCGCCGTGCCGGTAATTGTCCCGTCCAAATCCAGTTCGGTTGCGGCCCCCTGACGTGCAAAACGGCGCAGTTTGCGTAGGGCGACCTTGATGTTGCGCACGTTGAGATTGACGCTGTCGTCGAGGTTTCTGAAATCGCGCGCCTCCCAGACCTTGATGGCCGTCCGGTTGCCGACTGAATCTCCGCCAATACGCACGCCTTCCGGGTTGTAGCCGCCATGCCCGAAGGGCGAGGTTCCGGCGGTGCCGATCCATTTGTTGCCGCCACTGTGGCGCTCTTTCTGTTCCTTCAGTCGGGCGCGCAGTTCCTCGAATACTTTCTCGTAACCCAGCTTCTGTAGTTTGAGGCGCTCTTCTTCCGAAAGATGGCGCTTGGCGGCCAATCTTAGCCAGTCCTCCGGGATGTCGAGATCCAGCCCGGGCAGGGATTCGACCCCCTTGAAATACTCGCCGAAGGCACGGTCGAATCGGTCGTACAGGGCTTCATCCTTGATCAGCAGGGTGCGAGCGAGCAGGTAGAAATCATCCAGGCTGCCACTGACCAGCCTGGCCTCCAGAGCTTCCAGAAGCGCCAATAGCTCCTTGGTCGAGACCGGCAATTGCCTCGATTTCAGGAAGAGGAAAAAATCGACCAGCACGCGCTTGTCCTAGCGGCGAACCAGACCGGCGAGTCGCTCGAAAAGATGCAAATCCTGCTCATTTTTGAGGAGCGCTCCATGCATGGGCGGAATGATTCGCTCTCCCTCCTTGGCGCGCAGGACTTCCGGTGGAATGTCTTCGGCCAGAAGCAGCTTCAGCCAGTCGATCAGTTCGCTGGTGGAAGGTTTTTTCTTGAGGCCGGGCAGGTCGCGTAGGCCGAAAAAGACTTCCAAGGCTTCCTTCAGCAACTCCTGCTTGAGTACCGGGAAATGCACTGCCACGATGCGCTGCATCGTTTCTTTGTCCGGGAAGCGGATGTAATGGAAGAAACAGCGACGCAAAAAGGCATCGGGCAATTCCTTCTCGTTGTTCGAGGTAATGATGATCAGCGGACGATGTTTGGCGCGCAGGGTTTTCTGCAATTCGTAGCAATGGAATTCCATGCGGTCGAGTTCGCGCAGCAAGTCATTGGGGAACTCGATGTCGGCCTTGTCGATTTCGTCGATCAGCACGACTGAGGGAACATCATGCTCGAAAGCCTGCCAGAGGACGCCAGGGACGATGTAGTTGCCGATGTCGCTGACCCGAGGGTCGCCCAACTGGGAGTCGCGCAGGCGCGAAACCGCGTCGTACTCATAGAGTCCCTGCTGGGCCTTCGTGGTCGATTTTACGTGCCACTGGAAAAGTGGCCGGTTGAGGGCGCGCGCGACCTCTTCAGCCAGGAGGGTCTTGCCGGTGCCGGGTTCGCCCTTGATCAGCAGGGGACGTTCAAGAACCAGGGCCGCATTGACCGCGAGCGTCAGTTCCCGTGTTGCAACGTAGGTGTCGGTGCCTTCGAATTTCATGAAGTGTTCTCAAGACTGGGGATAGGGAGGATTGTCCGGCAAATGAGCGGCAAACGTCCAATAGCAGCATTTGCCTAAATGCCAAGCTGACCTTGCTCCGGCAGCAAGGTCAGCGCATCGGCCGGGAGCAAGGTCGAGGCACGAACTCCAAGCAGACGTATCCGCTTTTCCAGCGGAATCCGCTTGAGGCACTCCCCGGCCGCCCGCCGTATCGTCATGCCTTCGGCAGTCGGCAGCTCAAGCGTGAAATCCCGCGTCACCGCCTGGAAGTCGGCATAGCGTACTTTTACGCCTATCGTCTTGGCGACATAGCCCTTGCGCTTCAGATCATCGGCGACGCGGATGCAGATGCCGGTGAATATTTCGGACAGTTCGGCACGGTCGTGCTTGGCATGCAGATCTCGCTGGAAGGTGCTTTCCCGGCTGATCGACTTGGGCTCGCGGCTGGTCTTTATCGGTCTCTCGTCGATACCGTGCGCGACCTCGTGCATCCAGTACCCGGTGCTGCGCCCGAAGTGGCGTACCAGAAGCTCAAGCGGGGCAGCTGCCAACTGGCCGACCGTCTGAATGCCGAGTTTCTCCAGGCGTTCGTTGGCCTTCGGGCCAATCCCGTTGATCTTCTTGGCAGCCAGGGGCCAGATACGGGTCTCGACATCTTCCATGTCGAGGATCGTGATGCCGTTCGGCTTCTCAAGGTCGGAACAGATTTTCGACAGCAGCTTGTTCGGGGTGATGCCGATCGAGCAGGTCAGCCCCGTGGCGTCGAACACCGCCTGCTTGATCCGACGGGCGAGCGGCAGGCTGTCTTCCTCGATATCCGTGAGATCGATATAGATTTCATCGATGCCGCGGTCTTCGATCAGCGGCGCAATGCTCGCAACGGCCGCCTTGAAGCGTCGGGAGTATTCGCGGTAAGCCTCGAAATTGGCAGGCAGCAGAATGGCGTCGGGCGCCAACTGGGCTGACTTCATCAGTCCCATCCCAGAGAACACTCCTAACGCACGGGCTTCATAGGTCGATGTCGTGATGACGCCCCGTCCGGCGTAGTCGCGCAGGCGGGCAAAGTGCTTCGTGCCATCTGGCTGAATGACGGGTTGATGGACATTACGGCCGCCCACGACCACGGGTCGCCCGCGCAGTTCGGGATAGCTCAGGAGTTCGACCGAGGCGAAGAAGGCATCCATATCGAGATGCGCGATGCGGCGCTTGCCTTGGGAATGGGTTGCGACGCTGCTCATGCGAATTCGGCCACTCGGATTGGGCGATGAAAGGCCTCATTGGCAGGCCAGCCAGCCAAGGTCAGATCGCCCCGAACGGCAGGTGCAGCGTCGAGTGCGCAATGATTCAGGCGAATAGCTGCAGGGAGAAGGCAGGGGAGCGGTATTGTCATGGCTGTATGAATATACAGCTTAAGTCTGCTTTGGCGAAGAGTCTGCTCGATTTGCCTAGATTTTGAGCGAAGGAGGTCTTTGCTTGTCCGCTCAGCGACTTATAACACCCGCCCAGTGGCCTTCCCCAGACTTATCCACAGATTTCGGGGATAAACGTTATTGATGGATTGGCCGAGCAACTCACTCGATGGGAGCTTGGCGAGATTGCCCGCTGTTGCGACCAAAGTAAGCCATTCGTTTTTCAGCCAGATTGCCGTCGTGGCGTTTCCGCCACAGGTCGGCGAATCCTCCGTTGAAAGCGCTGGACATCGTTCGGAAAAGGAGTATTCTGAAATCGAACCCCAAGCAGTAATGGGGTGGAAGAGGAAGGCAAAGCGAGAAGGAGGCACCATGAGTGAATGCCCGCCGCAAATAGAAAAGAAGTGGATGTAGTACCCAACGGCGCCAGCCGAACACCAAGGCCTAAGTGCCTCGGTCCAAGATTTGCGAAGCCCATGCATGAAAAGCATGGGCTTCATGCTTTTGGGCGTTTTATTTTGTCTCTTCGCCGACCGATTCGCCGAAATGCCATTCGGCGAGAAAGCGTTCGACGAACGCCTCCAGATAACGATGCCTTTCCTCGGCCAAGTTGCGACCGGTACGGGTGTTCATGCGGTCCTTGAGCAGCAGCAACTTCTCGTGGAAGTGGTTCAGGCTGTGTCCCTTGGCGCTTTTGTAGGCCTCGGCGGTGGCGTGCATGACAGGCGCCTCCTCGGGATCGTAGATCGGCCGGCCGGCGTGGCCGCCGTAGGCAAAGCAGCGGGCGATTCCGATGGCGCCGATGGCGTCCAGCCGGTCGGCATCCTGGACACATTGGCCGGCCAGTGTCTGCATCGGTGTGGCGACACCGGCACCTTTGTAGGAGATCGTCCGGACAATGTCGACGACCTGGTGGATGGTTTCCGGTGTGGCGCCTTCTGCGGCGAGCAGCTTTTCGGCTTCGCGTGGGCCGATGCTCTCGTCGCCGTCGTGAAATTTCCAGTCGGCGATGTCATGCACCAGGGCGGCGAGTTCGGCGGTTTCAACATCCGCGCCCTCGGCGGTGGCAATCTGGCGCGAGAGTTGCCAGACGCGGCGGATGTGATGCCAGTCGTGCCCTGAGCTTTCGCTGGCGAAACGTTGTCGGATATGCGCCGCAACGCGCTTGACCAGCGGCGAGGATACGGCCGGAATTGGGCGGTTCATTGCGGCCGGGCTGCGTAGGCCAGATCGAACAGGTGCTCCAGTTCAGGATGGGCGCCGCGCAGGTTGTCGACGACGGCCTTGGCCCAGTCGAAATATTCCTGCTTGCGCTGCAGCGACCAACCGGCTGGCGGGCTATGGGCGATGTCGCGCAGGTTGCAGATCTTGTCGGCCAGTTTGACCAGCTTGGCCGGGCGGCTGATCGTTGCGGCGTGCTCGATCTGCAGGCGCTTGCGGTCGGCCGTGGGCAGGTTCTTGTCGTCGGTGACTTCAAGGACGATGTCGGCGATTGTGCGGCCGAAGGCTTCGACCAGCTCTTGCTCGGTGGTTTCCGTATCCTCGACGGTGTCGTGCAGGATGGCCCCGATCAGCACTGCTTCGTCATCGATCCCGGCCTCGTTGGTCAGCACGTTGGCGAGGGCGATCGGGTGGTTGATGTAGGGCGAGGCGGCCTCGTCCTTGCGCCGCTGGTCACGGTGCTTGTGGGCGGCGAAGGCGATGGCCGCAATGATCCGGTTGTTCATGAGGCGGGTCGGGATTCCGTACGGAAGAGTCAGACCGGATATGTTAGCTGGAAGTCGGGAGGTGCGCTGTAACGTTGCCGGAAATGTTCTTCATGAGGCTGAGAGAAGGCGACTGCTGCGGTGCACCGGCTTTTTTGGCAAAAAACGAGGGCGAAAAATACGGGGGCCGAAGCCCCCGTGGTTGTTTTCTCTGCCGGACTCAGCGTCCCAGGATCAGCGCCTTGCGTCGCCGAGCCTGTTCCTCGGGGTCGGTGAAGGGGAGTTGAGCCGCTTCGTCGAAGGCCTGGCGCCGATATTCGCTGAAGGCCCAGGCACAGATCGACAGAAAGCCGAGAAAGGCCGCTACCGTGTAGAAGGCGAGGAGATTGGCCAATTCCATGCGCTTGATGCTCAGTGATGGCCGGACGGGGCCAGTACGGCGACCGGCTCGACCTTGCCGGTGGCGATGGTGCGGAACATGTTGTAGGCCATGACGATCATGCCCGACAGGAACAACATGCCGCCGATCCAGCGCACGGCCCAGAACGGGTAGGAGCCCTTGACGCCCTCGACGAAGGCATAGGCGAGCGAACCGTCGGCATTGATGGCGCGCCACATCAGGCCCTGCATGACGCCGGAGATCCACATCGAAGCGATGTAGAGCACGGTGCCGATGGTGGCCAGCCAGAAATGTACGGTGACCAGTTCCGGACGGAACATTTCGGTGCGGCCGAACAGGCGCGGCAGCAGGAAGTAGATCGAGCCGATGGAAACCATGGCGACCCAGCCCAGGGCGCCGGAGTGCACGTGGCCGATGGTCCAGTCGGTGTAGTGCGACAGCGCATTGACCGACTTGATGGCCATCATCGGACCTTCGAAGGTGGACATGCCGTAGAAGGACAGCGAGGTGACCAGGAACTTCAGGATCGGGTCTGAGCGCAGCTTATGCCAGGCGCCGGAGAGGGTCATGATGCCGTTGATCATGCCGCCCCACGACGGCGCCAGCAGAATCAGCGAGAAGACCATGCCGACCGATTGCGTCCAGTCCGGCAGGGCGGTGTAGTGCAGGTGGTGCGGGCCGGCCCACATGTAGGTGAAGATCAGGGCCCAGAAGTGCACGATGGAGAGGCGGTAGGAATAGACCGGGCGGCCGGCCTGCTTGGGTACGAAGTAATACATCATGCCGAGGAAGCCGGCGGTAAGGAAGAAGCCGACGGCGTTATGGCCGTACCACCACTGGACCATGGCATCCTGCGCGCCGGAATACATGGAGTAGGACTTGGTCAGGCTGACCGGCACTTCCATGCTGTTGAAGATATGCAGCAGGGCTACGGCAATGATGAAGGCGCCGTAGAACCAGTTGGCGACGTAAATGTGCGTCACCGTACGCTTGGCAATGGTGCCAAAGAAGATGAAGGCGTAAGCGACCCAGACGACGGCGATCAGGATGTCGATCGGCCATTCCAGCTCGGCGTATTCCTTGCCGGAAGTCATGCCCAGTGGCAGCGTGATTGCGGCCAGCACAATGACCAGTTGCCAGCCCCAGAAGGTCAGCGGGATCAGTGGGCCGCCCCACAGCCGCGTGTGGCAGGTGCGTTGCACGACATAGTAGGAGGTGGCGAACAGGGCGCAACCGCCGAAAGCGAAGATCACCGCGTTGGTGTGCAGCGGGCGCAGGCGGCCGAAGTGGAAGTACGGCCCGACGTTCAATTCCGGCCACACCAGCTGGGCCGCGATGATGACGCCGACCAGCATGCCGACGATTCCCCAGATCACGGTCATCACGGCAAATTGCCGGACCACCTTGTCGTTGTATGTTGTTTTCGTTGCAGACATGAAGCTTTCCCTGTTGATTGAATGACGGCATTGCGCCAACGGCAGGCCTAGGCGCGCCGGGCCGGTTTGGCAGTCGAGAAAGGCTTTGGTTCCCGCCGTGGCTCAATATTTTTGGCGAAAATGCTGATGGCACAAGGGAGTTGGCCGGTAGCTCATGGCTGTCTGGCGAGTTGTTGACCTCATCGATGCGAGCAGAGCCTGGTGCTTCTTACCAGGTTGGTCTGCATCTTGCGTGTTGCCGATGGCAGAAATCCCGATTTTTGCCGCGCAATGCAGGTTGCGCGTGTGACTGACCCATAGATGGCGAAATTCGCTTGGGCGCATTGCCTGGTCGGAAGGCTAAGGAATAAGGCGCCCAGCGGACGAAACGCCAAGGAGAACGGAAATGTCGAACGCAATGAACGAAGAAACCCTGTTCTGGATGCGTCTGGCAGCTTTTGCCAGCCTCTCCGAATACGTGTTGTCGACTGGCGCCTCTCTGGGCGATGCCGAAGAGCTGCTGTTCGGCTGGGCCTTGCCTGGCGACTTGCCCGTACGTTATGCCTGTCTGACCGGTGGCGCAGCCAATAAGAGAGTGCATTGCTGATGCTGAATGCACCGTTGATGAAGTCGGTGCCCCACGGCAGTGCTCGTTTTTCTCATATTTCCAGGAACAAACTTAGGACTGGCAAATTTCGGTAGATGGTGTAGATTTAGAGTGTCGGAAACCAATTTCCGGAGGAAATAAATGGCCATCGAATCAGTGACATCCACGCTCAGTGCTTACAGTTCCACTTCCCTGCAAAGTGCCCAGGGCCAGCAATTCGGGCAGACTCAGGAAGTGCAGCAGGCGCAGGCTGCCCAGCGCGAACAGCGTGCGGCAGAACAAAAGAAGTCGGAAGAGCAGCAGCCGCGGCCGGTTGTAAATGCGTTGGGGCAACCGACGGGGACGTTGATCAACGTTACGGCCTGATCTCGGGTCAAAGGGGCTTTCATGGCCGCCGTTTCTTCCGCTCAATCAGCCACGGGGGCTGCGTGGGGCCAGATGCAGTTGCAGCAGGCCCAGCGCAATGCCGATCAGGCCGAAGTGAAGGCGCGTGCACTGGCTTCGCAGGCGCGTGCGGCGGAGTCGGAGGCAGCCAGGGCGCAGGAAAATGCGCGCAATCTGCGGGTCGAGTCTACCCAGGCCAATTCACAGGCTGCCGAGGCGCAACGCGGCGTCGTCGAAATGAAAGGTTGGAGCCAGTTGAGTAGTCAGTTCAGCGGCTTGCAGAGTCAGATCAAGGAAGTGCTGCAGAACACTGCGCCTGCATCTACACCAGCGGCTGCTCCTGCGACCCCCGTCGTCAATGCTTATGGTCAGGCGACAGGAACCGTGGTTAACGTGACTGCCTAGGCCTAAGGCAGTCACAATATCGAGGGCGCCATTGGCGCCTTTTTTGTTGCCGGCGGGAACTCGCTGGTATCGTTGCACCTCCACGACACCAACGAAAACACAAGGAGTCTGAATTGCTGGCCAATCACTGGTGTGCCTCGGTCGATCTCACCATCCAGTTGCGTACCGGCTGCAACCCGTTGGAAAAGCACGGGCCGCAGGCCGTCGTTGTCCATGCCGATGCCTGGGCGCCGGTCGATGCTGTGGCCGATCCGCACGACATCAAACAGGTGGTCGATTACGAAGTGATCTTCCTCGCCATCCGCAAGCTGGAACAGAACGACCATTGCGAATGCCTGGAATCCAGCATTCTCGAAGTCATGGACGCCATCTTTTCCATTTCCATCGTCACCACGGCATTTGTCTCCATGCACAAGCCGCACGTCTATAACGGCCAGGGCACGCCGTCCATCGCCCTGCAGATGACGCGCGAGCAATGGCAAAAGCGCCGGGCATGATCGCCGCCATCGGCGCCGTGGCTAGCAACGGCATGCTCGGCCTCAACGGCTGGCTGCCCTGGGATATTCCGGAAGAACTGGCCTATTTCGAACGCACGGTCGCCGGTGCGGCGCTGGTCATCGGCCGGCTAACCTACGAATCGATGGATGTGGTGCCGGAGGACTCCTTCATTGTCACCCGCCAGGCCGACCTCGTCTTGCGTCCTGGCTGCACCCGCGTCGCTTCGGTCGAAGAGGGCATCAAGGCCGCCCAACGCACCGGCAAGCCCGTTTTCGTTATCGGCGGTGCCTCCATCTACGCTGCCGCGTGGCCCTACTGCCAGCGCTTCTACCTGACCCGCATCGACCTGCCATGCGCAGGCGACACGCTCTTTCCCGACATCCCACTCGACCAGTGGCGCGTCGTCAGCGATGTGACGGAAACCTATCTGGAAAGAAAATCCGGCCGTCAAGTCGCCTGCCGTTTTTTGCAGTACGAGCAGGAAAATCCGAGGGTAGTTTAGTTGGCTTGTGCGTCTGCTCGACTTTGGTTTTTGCCGAAAATAGGCAGTGCACCGCAGCAGTCAGCGGTAAGTCCAGTTATTTGTATGGGTCACAGGAAAGTAGATCGCGTTTATCGGTCAGATCACGTTTTTCCCTAGAAAAGTTCACCATCGATAGAAGAAGGTCTTTTGATGGGGCGTCCGGGTTTTCCGGGGGTAACACGTTTGCCGAGAGCGGCGGCGATTTCATCGGTGAAACGGGCGTTCCCCAAAACGAAATTGCCATTGGTGGCTTGCCGGATCGAGTCGATTAATCCTGGCTCCAACTCATAGCGAAATAACTCCCGATAGGCCGCCTGGCGCAGGAGCGGTTCGTCACCCAAGCCCTGATAAAGTCGGTGGGGCGTTAGAAGCATCGATGGGTCCCCTTGCGCATTGGCGCGAAAGCTCGACCAGCGGTAATCCGCGGGGTGCTCAACCATGGCGGCCCGAACCGGGTTCAACTCGATGTACCGTTGGCAAGCGAGCAGATAATCCTCTTCCTGAATGAGGCAGGAGCGAAAACGTCCCTCCCAGAGTGAACCACTCCGGCGATAAGTTCGATTGACATACTGAACGTAGCGTTGCCCCAGGGCTTTCATCAACGCCCCAATATCTCCACCTGGGCGAGTGGAGATGAGCAAATGCACATGATTGGTCATCAGCACATAGGCGTGGATCAGGCAGCCCGATTTCCCGGCGTACTCCCGGAGCCATTCAAGGTAAAAGAGAAAGTCCTCATCGGCAAAGAAACAAGCCTGGCGGTTATTGCCCCGCTGGATGAGATGCATCGGAACATTTGGTAAAACCAGGCGAGCGCGACGGGGCATGGGAGGAGGGGAGGTTTTTTCTATGTGTTCAGCATATCAAAAAAACGTGGTCTGTCCCCTATTGTTTCAGGCGGGGCGCAGGAAGCATTGAGTTCAGCGAGCACGCCTTTGATGGTGTCGCTGTTCATCATGACGCTGCCGCAATTGCCATTCAGCAAACAGTCTGCAGCAGCTTCCTGCTGTTGCTTGTCGATGGCTGTGTATTTTTGTTCTACCTGTTTGCGCTCCTCGTCGGTAGTAGCCTTGGCCAGCTCAGATTTCTTATCCTGTATCTGGCGGTGTGTCAGGTAATTATTCAGCACCTCATTCGCTGCCGCATTCCCGGCAGTCATCGCATCCCCGCCCAGCCCCTCAACGAGAAGCGCAGAGCCCGCCACCGAGCCACCGGCGATGATGGCTTTCTTGGTCGTCTCGCTGAGTTCGGTATTGGATAGGCCGCCATCGATGGTGCGGGCAATGACACTACTCGCCGCTCCCCCAATGGCCCCCAAATAATCGGGGACAGACCACGTTTTTCTTGCTAGGAAATAGCATCGTCAATTGATGAAGATTCTTTGGTTGGGTGGCGAAATAAACGTGGTCTGTCCCCTATTATTGGACCTGCGGGGCCAGTACTTTCTGCGTGGTGCCATCCGGAAGCTTCACTTCCTTTTCGACCAGCCAGACGATGTCGCTGGTGAGCTGGGCGATCTGGGCCGGGGAGAGGGCGAGACTTTGGTTTTTGGGGGAAATGGGGTGTGTACCGCAGCAGGGGGTTATTCAGGCTGTTGGGTGAGGCCTGACGGATGCGTTAATGCAAGACCTGACCCCGCGTATATGCGTGACCCCGCGTATATGCGTATATGTGTTTAGCATATCAAAAAACGTGGTCTGTCCCCTATTGTTTGCTGACCCTTTTGGCTGTGTATTTTTCCTGTGTTGTTTGGTCCCTATTGTTTGTTGGGGCTACGGTTCTTTCCCTATCACGCAGGAGAACTGCTTATACGCCTCTGGATCGTGCTCAAGCAGGAGATCAAGCAATTGCCCTTCTAGTAGATGTCTATTGAACACTCCAAAGGTTTGCTCGTTAGTTCGCAAGTACACAAAATCAGTTTCAATTGCGGAATCCAATACGTCCACTTCGTCTTCGCCGTAGCTCGATAGGCCAAAAGTGTTTCTTGGGAAGCAATAGAAGAAAGTCTTACCGCCGCACCAGTAGATGCCATATACGGTGAATATCTGATTGGAAGTCTTTTCTCTGACCTTCATGGCTGCCTTTCTATTCAAAGCTGGGGCCGGGTTGTAGAACCGACCGTTGTGGGGTAACAACCTTCATATCGTAAGCCTTGCCGGTAGCCGAGTTGTACTGGTAGTGAATTGAGATGGATGAGCCATCGGGGAGGCGATGAGTAGCTTCCATCTTGGTAAAGCCAGCCGACTGGGCGAACCGCTGATCTCCTTGCAAAGTTACCAAAGGCCGTCCTACAGATGGGTCTTCGAGAACTCGGTTCCACAATGCTTGTTCGACGAGATCTCGCGGAGCAGTTGCCTGGTATGCCTTCGCCGTCGAGATTCGCTCCGCTTGCGTTAGCAAAACGGAGTTCGGTTCTCGTAGTGAGAGATCGGCACCCGTTGGGTTCTGACCTATTCGCCGTAAGGCAGCTGCTTCGGTCTCAACCAAGCTTGTACTATTTGCCCCAACACCAACCACCTGCTTCTCAGCCATCACCTCCAGTCCTATTGGTCCCGTGGCGATGGAGAGCATTATCCCCGTAAGGCTAACGTCATTTCCAGTGAATTTCTGAATTCCCCAATCCAATGCACCGCCAGTTAGGGCTGGAACTGGTGCATAGGCAATTGCGCCTGCAGCAAATGGCGCTAGCATTAGGGCATAAGCGGTATCTTGAACCGAAGCGGCTATATCAGAAGCTGAGCGATTGTCGGTTTTGCCAAGGGCGATGCCTGAAGCATTGCTGCCCATGTAGCTCCAGTTCGTACCAAACGTAGTCGTGCTTTCCTGAACAGCTTGACTCGAAGGAATCCAAACATAAGAGGTAGTTGGCTTCGTCTGATCGATATAGTCCGTGTAATTCTTGGTGGCCAACTCACCGAGGCCCTTGGTGTCGCTATCGAGCTTATTCCCGTTGGCGAGTAGAAGCTCCTTCTGACCCAGGGCCAACTCAACAGCCCCTTTCTTGGCATCCTCCTCATCAATGGAGTTACCTTGTTGCTTACTTGTTGCCTCGGCTTCAGCAAGTAATTGAGCGCGCTTCCTCGGGTCATTCGTGGCCAGTAGTTTCTTGACGAGGTCGCTTGATTGCCGATGCGACAAGGCGTTATTCATCACCTCATTCTCAGCCGCCTGTGCCGCCGTCGTGGCTTCGCCACCCAAGGCGCCGACCAGCGCGGCCGAACCGGCGATGGAGGAAGTTGCAATCAGGGCGCGTTGCGTCGTGTCGCTTAGACCACTATCCGACACTGCGCCATCGACGGCGCGCGCAATGACTGTACTCGCTGCGCCACCTATCGCTCCCGATGCACAATCCTGCTTGTTTGCTGCGGCAGTGGCGCAACCGAGCGCAGCGTGGGCAAGGGCGTTGGTTACCGCGTTATCGTAGGTGTTGTCGCCGATGGCACCCGCGCCGCTCGCACTCAGTATCGAACAATCGGGGACAGACCACGTTTTTTCGCACATGCACATACACCGGGTTACGAATAATCGGGGACAGACCACGTTTTTCTTTCTAGAAAATAGCATCGTCAATTGAAGAAGATTCTTTGATGGGGTGGCGAAATAAACGTGGTCTGCCCCTATTGTTGCGTTATCCCGTTACCTCGGAGAAAAAATTCTTAGGGTGCAATCCTCTTATATCGCGCCATGATTTCTTCGCCTCCGGCAGCAGCGGGGCGGAGTACGACGATATCTCCGGTTCCCGGCTCTACAAAAAAGCGCCATGCCGGTTCTGGTGGTCTCATTTTGGAAAGATAGGTGGACTTGACTTGCCCATTTTCGCAAATTTTGGATGATGTTCCGCCTTGAGCATTACCCTGCGATAGCCAGAGTTTCACCGTACCTTCTCCGCTATTGCCCTGAGTATCTGTGAGTCGTGCTCGGAAACGCACCTGCCCCATGGGGCGTAGCTCAAAGGTTACAACTCTCGGGGGCGGAATGGGGCTTGGAGTCCTGGACTGTATTACGCCATTGCGGTCTTGCCTGATCAGTTCTTCAGGCATTGCATGGCCCGGAACAGGGGGATCTTCTGATTTTCCTCCTGAATAAGAGGTTGCTGCAAGCTTTGCACCAATAACATTAAAAAAGAACGTTAATCGATATGTGCCAGCCTTGTGTGATTCCGAGGCTTTATTCTGGAAAACCCCATTGGGTTGCGGGCACTGTGCCAGTTCTTCCGGCGAAAAGGCTTCCGGAATCGCTATTTTGGATTGCGCCAGTGCTTCCCGATAGGTCGGATTTTGCGGAAGTGGGCCACCGGGGCGTTCGCTCAGGGCGTAACAACCGACCAGCAGCAACGGAATGAAGAGCAGGACAAGTGAACGTGGAGTCATGGCTGTGCCTTATGTCTTGGCATTCCTTGTGTTCCGAGGTTGTGAATGCTTCAGGCATGATAATAGGGGCAGATCGTCCGCCGTTGTTGTGATTGCGGTTTTTGCCCAAAAAGGAGTGTGCACCGCAGCAGCGAAAGATTCGGGGCGTTTTTCATAAAATCTTCCCGGATTCGCTTTAACATGCTGGGCGCGAAAGATCGCTGTGGCGAGCGGTCTTCGCAGGAAAGATCATTTCGACGCCTGCAGCGGCCCGCTGCTCAGCGGGCAGGCGTCGATCCACGAATTGCATTCCATACCGTCCATTTTGCTGGAACGAGATAACACATGAGCTTAAATCTCTTACTCAAGCAGGCTGTCGATTTTCATCGCGCTGGCAATCTCAGCCGTGCGGATGAAATCTACGCGTTCATTTGCGAGGCCAGTCCGAATAGCGCCCAGGTGTATTACCTGCGCGGTCTGGTCGCTTCCGATACGGGGGCTAGCGACAAGGCGGTCGAATTCCTCAGTCGCGCCGCCAGCTTGGGTTTGCAGCATGTCGATCTCTACTTTCAGTTGGCCCGGGCTTATGCGCTGGCCGGCAAGCCCGAAACGGCGTTGGAAAACTACCGCCGGGTGCTCGGCATCGACCCGGGCAACATCGATGCCTTGTGCAATGCCGCCAATATCCTGTGGCAGCTTGGCCAGCAGCAGGAAGCGCTCGCCAGCTACGAGACGGCGCTCAAGCTGGCTCCGGAAAATGCGACGATCCATTACAACCTCGGCACGCTCTATCTGCAGCGCCTGCAGCCGGAGCGGGCTCGGCCCTGCTTCGAGGCGGCAGTGGAGCTTCGCCCGGACTATGCCAATGCCTGGAACAGCCTGGGCGTTGCCTTCAATGAGATGGGCGAGCTCGATCTCGCCTTGCAAGCCTTCAAGAAGACGACAGAACTGGACGCCGCTTTCCCCGAGCCGTGGTTCAACATGCACGGCATCTACCTAGATGCCGACGAGATCCCGGAAGCCTTGCGCTGCCTGAGTACCGCGTCGGAACTGGCGCCCGGGAATCTCAGCTATCGCTTCTTCCTTGGCGCCTTGCACTATTGCCGTGGCGACAAAGCCGAAGGCGAAAAAATCATCGAGTCGCTCCGCAATCGCGACGAAGTGAAGGCCGAAATCGACTCGCTGGATTATTTGGCCCAGGTATCTGCCAAGCTGCCGCCGATGATCGGCAGCGGCATCAAGATCATCACCCTGGCCATGGAGAACGCCAAGCAAGAGGGCTTGGTGCTCGAGTTCGGGGTGTTCAACGGCAAGTCGATCCGTTTGATCTCCTCGCTGACCGAAGGCGCCGTTCATGGCTTCGACAGCTTTGAAGGCCTGCCGGAATCCTGGTGCGATGAAGACAAAGGCACCTACAGCGCATTCGGCCAGTTGCCGCAAGTTCCCGGCAATGTCAGCCTGCACCGGGGCTGGTTCGAGGACTCGATCCCTGAGTTCAACAAAACGGAAAAGGGGCCGATCCGCTTCATCAATATCGACTGCGATCTCTATAGCTCGACCAAGACGATATTCGACCAGCTGGGCGGGCAGATCGTCCCCGGCAGCGTCATTCTGTTCGACGAGTTCATCGGCTATCCCTCTTGGAAGGAAGACGAATACAAGGCCTTCCACGAAGCCGCCGAGCAGTATGGCTGGCAGTACGAGATTCTGGGCTTCAGCTTCCTGACCAAGCAGGTTGCGGTGATCATCAAATAATCGGCTGACGAAGGGTTTGCGCTCCCTTGAGCGCAAACTCCCCGCATCCAGAAAAAACCCGACGAAGAGGCCTTGCCTGCATGCGTCGGGTTGGTGGCAATCCGCGGTCGGCCCGCCCGCCAGGCCGGCCGATCGATTGCTGGGCCTATCGCGACTGGGCTCAGTCGATACGGCGAGCCTGCTTCATCACATCGGCCGGAACGTCCTGCGCCATGACGACGGTCAGCGAATTGTCGCCCTGCGAAGTCTTGGTGCCCATCGCTTCCAAAGCGACTTCTGCCTTCTCCGGGGAGAGCGTGTACATGCCGCCGGAGATCGGATCGACGATCAGCATGCCGACCACCAGGCCACCGATCACGATATTGCCGAAATACCAGCCGCTCGTCTGCCCGGCCAGCACGATTTCACGCGGAGCGTAGCCCGGCTTCTCGAAACGGACGGTGTAGCTCTCGGACTTGAAATAGCCAGAGCCGCGTTTCAGGTTCAGGGTCACCGGGGTCGTACCCGAGTGAACCGTTTCGCCACCGCGATTAACCACTGTGACCGAAGCGCCGTCAGGTTGGCTATTCAGGCTTACGGACTGGGTCGAACCGTTGATGATGGTGGAACAACCGGTGAGAACACCGATGGACAAAAGCAGTGCAGTCAAAGTGCGCAAGTTTGCCTCCTAGAGGTCAAGAACAGTGAAAAAACAGGCAAAAAAGCCAGGGCAACCCATCGGGCTATCTGGCGGAATATTGTTTGTGGAGAGGTAGGCCAAGTGGCACTGCTGCCTTTGGGGCAGCCAATAGCAAAGGAAAGGGTGGTGGCCCGGTTCGTCACCCACAAACCGAGACTTCCAGCCTGGCCCTCGTCGAGTGGCCTTTTATTGTCTGGAGACATGCTTTTTGAATTATTCGTGAAGCCCCGATTTTAGCGTCGTTTAATGCAATTCGTATAATGGATTTGTCATTTCTTGTGGCTGTATTTGCCCTTCTGTCGGGTGTTTTGGTAAAGTGATGCGGAAGTGGGACGGAAGTATCTTCTGCTTTGGCTTGGTGGGGCTGGTGTTTGGTTTTTTGCCAAAAATGGGGTGTGCACCGCAGCAGGGAGATTTAGGGTGTTGGGTGAGGCCTGAGGGATGCGCCAATGCACGACCTGACCCCGTGCATGTGCATGTGCGAAAAAACGTGGTCTGAGCTAACCCTGAAACGACGGACAGTTTAATTAAGCCACAACTGCTTGCTGCTCGACTTTGGTTTTTGCACAAAATGGGCAGTGCACCGCAGCAGTCGGCAAAAGCCTCCTGTTACTTGTATTTGGTCACCGGAATGTAGATCGGGATCGTCGTCGGGGTGGTTCTCACTTGAGGTATTGGGCGACGGAAGATCGGGGCATCGGCCGATTCGGCGATGACTTCCTTGGAGGTGAAGTCGATCAATTGGAGCCGCACAGAAGTCTCGCCATAGACACCGACCACCTGGTACGTTGTGTTCGGCTTGAGTTCCGCCTCAAGCTCCACCGGATCGGTTTGCCAGAAGAGACCTTGCGCATTGCCGCGATTGGCGTTTGACCACGCCTTGATCTTCTTGCGACCGGCATCGACGGTGAAGCTGGAGCCCGACTCGTAGTTCCACATACCGAATTCGAGATTGTCGATAGAGTAGATGTGCGTACTGCGCCAGATGGTGATGCCATCGCGTACCCACTCTTCCTTGACCGTTGCGGCTTGGTCGGTATGGGCGAAATTCTTGTGGCTGGCACAGCCGGTGGCTAGTACGGTGAGAAGTAGGATGGGAATAAATTGGATAGAAATGGGCATGAACGTGAACTTGTGTTTGAACGGATGGTTGCAAAAGCTCGCTTGGGTGAGCCTTACGAAATTTAGCTGCTACTGATGTGTCGAATTACAGCGGTCTCACCTTGTGCTTGCTGGCTAGCGTGTGCTCAGTCTAGGCAGGACCACGGGTTCTTGTATTCCTGCAATGGAGCAACGGGCAATAAGGCCATCGGCACGAGAGGATGATCGATCTGGATTTCCATGCCTTTAATCCAAGCCAGTTTCGCGTACCACATGGCTGGGTGCGATAGCCATTCGCCGATCCCTGGAATCGAGTCTTTATTGCGGTAGCGGACCATTTTTTTATCGAGGAGTTGGGCCATTGCCGCTTCAACCTTGGCTTGATCGCGAGTCACCATACCCTCCAGAAACAAGACATCCGGGGCCAAGCGCAGATAATCCTTTTTTCCGGCATTCGGCAGAAAGTGTTCGAACACGGCCAACGCCTCACGTTCTTCGTTGAGTAACAGGTGCTGCGTAATGCGAATGTTGGAGGCCATGAACATTCTTTTGGACAGACGCTCTTCCAACTGCGGTTGGCGCCAATGGGCGAAGCGTTCCTGCAAGGATTTGCAATCGCTCAGCAGCGCAAAGTCCAAGGGGCGACTGAAGGTGAGCAGGTCCATCCCATAACGTTCCATGGCGACCATCGAGGCCAGCGCCGATGCATAGAACCAGTTCTTGGCTTCGGCCAGATCGCCTTTGATGAAGAAGGATTCGAGGGCGAAGTCTTCAGCGGGGCTTGCGAGCCCAGAAATAATTCTTCCTGGGATGCCTTCGCCTGCGGCAAGCAATTCCAACTTAAATCTGATGTTCTCATGCCACGAGTTACATATCACCGGCCATCTCAACATCCTATCTTTGAGTTTTTGTGTTGCCATTCCTCACCTTTTTAAAGGAACAATAATCAGTTGTCCCGTGCGTTTATCCACGGCGCTGAGTGCAAGCTGCAATTTTCCAGCATCCATTGCTGCAAGTATCTTGTTTGCTACCGCAACCTTTGCGGGATCTGCAGTTTTCTTGAGATTCTCCGCCACTTGCGTAACCCACCCCGTCGTCATCTGTGGCTCCAGCTTTGTCTGCAGATTTCCCTTTGACAGGTTAATTCCTCCAGAGCTCAACTGCTTGCTGTCATTGACAACGACCGTGTCCCCCTTGAGGAAGACACCATCCAGCCCCTTGTTGCCGGAGTACTTGAGGAGTTCGGGATCTACCGACTCGTAACCATATCGCTGAAATGCACTCTCGGTCACACGTTCCGTCAGCTTACCGGTTTGGTCGCCTTCCTTGATGATGGTATTCACGAGAAGGGAATAATCGGGGACAGACCACGTTTTTCTTGCTAGGAAATAGCATCGTCAATTGATGAAGATTCTTTGATGGGGCGGCGAAATAAACGTGGTCTGTCCCCTATTGTTACGGTAGATGCCATATACGGTGAATATCTGATTGGAAGTCTTTTCTCTGACCTTCATGGCTGCCTTTCTATTCAAAGCTGGAGCAATAATCGGGGACAGACCACGTTTTCTTGCTAGGAAATAGCATCGTCAATTGATGAAGATTCTTTGATGGGGCGGCGAAATAAACGTGGTCTGTCCCCTATTGTCCCCTATTGTTACGTTCCACGAAGCCGCCGAGCAGTATGGCTGGCAGAACGAGATTCTGGGCTTCAGCTTCCTGACCAAGCAGGTTGCGGTGATCATCAAGTAGCTGCTTCGCTATCGTTAAATCAGTTTCGATGATCAATGCCGAGCAACGATCCGGGGAAGATCACCTGGTTCGTTAGCTCGGCATTTATCTTGGCTCTCGTTTTCAACTATTGGGCAAACACGGCTATCAAGAGAGTGTATCCAGGCGGAGCGGGCCAGCGGCCTGTGAAATGTAAAGCGCTCCGGAACTCGTTAAACGAATGTCTGTCTGACTATTCGCAAGTCATATGCGGCCCGGAATGAAAAAACGCTTGCATGGGTGCAACGTTTTTCCTATTATTCAAACGAACGTATGAATTAAGGAGGTGGGTATGGCTGAAGTCCGTAATGTGGATACGCGCGAGCGCATCCTCGATGCGGCCGAGCGTCTGTTCATGGCGCACGGCTACGAAGGGACCTCGATGCGCCAGATCACCGGCGAGGCCGGGGTTAACCTGGCGGCTGTCAATTATCACTTCGGTTCGAAGGAATCGCTGATGCAGGAGGCGTTTCGTCGCCGCCTGGATTGGCTGAACGAGGAACGCATGCGCGTGCTGGACGAATTGGAGGGGGCTGCTGCTGGCAAGCCGCTGAAACCTTCGCAGATCGTCGATGGCTTTTTCGGCACGCTGCTGCGCATGGCCGATGACGAGCAGCGCGGTGGGGTGACATTCCTGCGCCTGCTGGGCCGGACGCTGACCGATCCTTCGGAATTCATCCGCACCTTCATGGCTCATGAATACGCTGCCGTGGTCGAGCGCTACAAGGAAGCGCTGTTCAAGGCGCTGCCCGATGTGCCCAAGGCCGAGATCGTCTGGCGTTTTCACTTCATGCTGGGTGCCACTTCCTACGCCATCGCCGGGACCGACGCGTTGCGCCTGGTCACCGACTGGCAGATCGAGGCAGAGGATTCGACCGATCGCCTCGATCGGCTGTTGCCTCGCCTGATGTCTTTCCTGCTCGGTGGATTGCGTGCGCCCTTGCCGCAATTTGCTGCCCCCGAGGGGACTTCCTGACGGGCGCGGTGGACAACTAAAAAGCAGCAAAAACCAAAGCAACATAAAAGGAGACAAGCAATGTTTCAGAGTTCCATCCCTCTGCTGGGCATCGCCATTGTGGCGATTTTGGCCGGGTTGGTCATCGTGCGGCCTTTGCGTCGTACGCTGATCACCCGGCCCATTTTTTCGGCCTACCGCAAAGTATTGCCGCAGATGTCCGATACCGAGCGCGATGCGCTCGAAGCCGGTACGGTCTGGTGGGAAGGTGAGTTGTTCCGCGGCAAGCCGAACTGGCAGAAGCTGCACGCCTATCCCGTGCCGAAGCTGACGGCGGAGGAGCAGTCCTTCCTCGATAAGGAATGCGAGGAGGCTTGCCGTCTGGTCGATGACTGGAAGGTGACGCACGAACTCTACGACCTGCCGCACGAAGCCTGGCGCTATATCAAGGACAAGGGTTTCCTCGGCATGATCATTCCGAAGAAGTACGGCGGCCTGGAGTTTTCCGCCTACGCGCACTCGCAGGTGGTGACCAAGCTGTCGACCCGTTCGTCGGCGCTGTCGGTGTCGGTCATGGTGCCGAACTCGCTCGGCCCGGCCGAGCTGCTGCTGCACTACGGTACCGAGGAGCAGAAGAACTACTATCTGCCGCGCCTGGCCAAGGGCATCGAGGTGCCGGCCTTCGCCCTGACCAGCCCGTGGGCCGGTTCCGATGCGGCGTCGATCCCCGATGTGGGCGTCGTCTGCAAGGGCATGTATCAGGGCAAGGAAGTGCTCGGCATGCGCGTTTCCTGGGATAAGCGCTACATCACGCTGGCCCCGGTGTGCACGGTCTTCGGCCTGGCTTTCCACCTGTATGACCCGGAAGGCCTGCTCGGCGACAAGAAGCACATCGGTATCACTTGCGCGCTGGTGCCTTACGATCATCCGGGCGTCGATACCGGTCGCCGCCACTTCCCGCTCAACGCCATGTTCATGAACGGCCCGACGCGTGGCCAGGAAGTCTTCATGCCGCTCGATTTCATCATCGGCGGGCCGAAGATGGCGGGGCAGGGCTGGCGCATGCTGATGGAGTGTCTGGCTGCTGGCCGTTCCATCTCGTTGCCTTCGTCGAACACCGGCATGGCGCAGATGACGGCGCGTGCTGTTGGCGGTTACGCCCGCGTTCGTTCGCAATTCAAGATGGCCGTCGGCAAGTTCGAGGGCGTCGAAGAAGCGCTGACCCGCATCGGCGCCTACACCTACATGATGGATGCCGTGCGCAAGATGACTTCCGGTGCCGTCGATCTGGGCGAGAAGCCGTCGGTCGTATCCGCCATCGCCAAGTACCACGTCACCGAGCGCGCCCGTCAGGTGGTCAATGACGGCATGGACGTCATCGGCGGCAAGGGCATCTGTCTTGGCCCGTCGAACTTCCTCGGCCGTGCCTATCAGCAGATCCCGGTGGCGATCACCGTCGAAGGCGCCAACATTTTGACCCGCTCGCTGATCATCTTCGGTCAGGGCGCCATCCGCTGCCATCCCTACCTGTTGCCGGAAATGCAGGCGGCGCAGAACCCCAACACCAAGCAGGGGCTGGTCGATTTCGACAAGGCGTTGTTCGGCCACATCGGCTTCACCATCAAGAACTGCCTGCGTGCCCTGTGGTTGGGCATGACCGGCTCGCACTTCGTCGGCGTCAATACCGACGTGGCGCCGGAAATGAAGCGCTATTACCAGCAACTGACCCGTTTCTCGGCCGCTTTTGCCTTCCTGTCCGACGTTTCCCTGTTGGTGCTGGGCGGTAGCGTCAAGCGCCGCGAGAAGCTGTCGGCTCGCCTGGGCGATATCCTGGCCCAGATGTACCTGATTTCCTGCACGCTGAAGCGCTATGAAGCCGAAGGTCGCAAGAAGGAAGACGCCGCGCTGGCTCACTGGGCGATCTGGGATGCCATGTACAAGACACAACAGGCGTTCGACGGCGTCATCGCCAACTTCCCGGTGCGTTTCATCGCCGGCGTGGTCAATCGCCTGATCTTCCCGTGGGGCCATCCGTATGTCGTGCCGTCGGACGACGTTGGCCATCAGGTCGCCAAGCTGTTGATCGCGCCGTCGGCGACGCGCGATCGCCTGACTGCCGAATGCTTCCTGCCGCTCGAGGAAAACGAGCCGGTTGGCGTCATCGAGCTGGCCCTCAAGGCCACGCTGGAAGCCGAGGGCATCGAGGCCAAGATTCGTGCCGCCGAGAAGGACGGGCGTTTCGACAACAACCCGCAGGCCAACGTGCGCGACATCGCCGTTGCCGCCTTCGAAGCCGGTGTCATCAACGCGGCCGAGTACGAAATCATGCGCCGACGCAATCACCTGCGCGACATCGTGGTTCGCGTCGATGATTTCCCGTTCGACTACAACGTGGCGACGGCCAACAAGCCGGCCGAGTGCCGCAAGGCCGCCTGATTATCAACACGCGCAGCATCCGCTAGGCCGCCGGTCGCTCATCCCTGTTTCTGCCTGTGCGGGAACGAGGAAGCGAGTGTCGGCGGCGTGGATGCTGCGGTGCACAGGGTAAAAACGATGAAAACCATTTACGTTGTCGACGGCGCGCGGACGCCCTTCCTGAAAGCGCAGAAGGGGCCGGGGCCGTTTGCGGCTTCCGACCTCGCCACCCAGGCCGGACGCGCGCTGCTGCTACGCCAGCCGTTCGCCCCGAGCGATCTGGATGAAGTGATCCTCGGCTGCGCCGCCCCATCACCGGATGAGACCAACATCGGCCGCATGGTCGCGCTACGTCTCGGCTGCGGCAAGAAGGTGCCGGGCTGGACTGTGATGCGCAACTGCGCTTCCGGCATGCAGGCCATCGACTCGGCCATCGCCAACATCCAGAGCGGGCGTTCCGAGCTGGTGCTGGCCGGCGGCGTCGATGCGCTGTCGCGCGCACCGCTGCTCTATTCGGATGCGATGGTGCGTTGGTTCGCCGGCATGATGAGCCTGCGTACCGCTGGCCAGAAGATCCAGCATTTCCTGAAGCTGCGTCCGGCCATGCTGCTGACCCCGGTCATCGGCCTGATGAAGGGCCTGACCGACCCGGTGGTCGGTCTGCTGATGGGCCAGACGGCCGAGAATCTGGCCTGGAAGTTCGGTATCGACCGCAAGCAGATGGATGAATTCGCCGTGCGCAGCCACCAGCGCGCGCTGGCCAGCCGGCAGGCCGGTCACCTCGGCGAGATCGTGCCGCTGGTCGATGGCAACGGCAAGGTCTATGCCGAAGACGACGGCGTGCGCGCCGATGCCAGCATGGCCGGCATGGCCAAGCTGAAGCCTTTCTTCGACAAGAAATACGGCAACATCACGGCCGCCAACAGCTCGCAGATCACCGACGGCGCGGCCTGGGTGCTGCTCGCTTCGGAAGAGGCGGTAGCGAAGTGGGGCCTGAAGCCGATCGGCAAGATCGTCGACAGCCAGTGGTCCGGCCTGGAGCCGGAGCAGATGGGCCTCGGCCCGGTGCATGCCTCGACGCCGATCCTGCAACGCCACGGCCTGAGCCTCGCCGACATCGATTACTGGGAACTGAACGAAGCATTCGCCGCGCAGGTGCTGGGTTGCCAGAAAGCCTGGGAAGACGAGACCTACTGCCGCGAGCAGCTCGGCCTGATGGGGGCCTTCGGCAGCATCGACGAAAACCGCCTGAACGTCGATGGCGGTGCGGTTTCCATCGGTCACCCGGTCGGCGCTTCGGGCGCGCGCATCGTACTGCACCTGCTGCATGTACTGCGCCGTAACCAAGCCAAGCGCGGTATCGCCACCATCTGTATCGGCGGCGGCCTGGGCGGCGCCATGCTGGTCGAGGCGGTGAACTGACATGCGCATCGGTATCGTCGTCGATTCGGCGTGCGATCTGCCGCGCGATTTCCTCGATCAGCATGGGGTCCTGATCATGCCGATCACGCTGCGCCTTGGCCGAACCCTGGTCGAGGATCGCCGCCACCCCGAGGAAACCCAGGCCTTTTACGCCAAGCATCTGGATGCCAAGAGCGAGGATTACGCCGAATCCTTCCCCTATTCGGTCGAGCAGATCGAGCGCCTGTTCCTGGAGCGCTTGGTGCTGGATTACGACTACGTGTTCTGCCTGACCATCACCAGCACGCGCAGCCCGATCTTCGATCACGCGATGCAGGCGTCACGCGCCATTTTGACCAAGTACAAGGCGATTCGGCGTGACGCCGGTGTGCCCGAGCGTTTCGGCATGGCCGTGCTGTCCACGCGCAACCTGTTCACCGGGCAGGCCGTGCCGGTGGCGGAAGCCGTGCGCCTGATCCGCCTGGGTGGCACGCCGAGCGAAATCGGTACACGCCTGAAGCATCTGATCGAACACACCCACACCTACCTGGTGCCGGCCGACCTGTTCCACATCTACAAGCGGGCCTCGAAGAAAGGCGATACCAGCCTGAGCTGGAGCTCCTACACCCTCGGCTCGTGGCTGGATGTGAAGCCCATCCTGCACTGCCACCGCGATGTGACGACTACGGTCGACAAGGTGCGCGGTTTCGATGCCGGGGTCGAGCAATTGTTCGACACGGCGGTGCATCGCGTGCAGGACGGCCTCGATGCGCCGAGTATCTGCATCAGCTACGGTGGACTGCCGGAAAAGGTCGAAAAACTGCCGGGCTACGCCAAGCTGGTCAAGACCGCCGAGGACAACGGCGTACAAATCCTGGTGTCGCCGATGAGCAAGACGGCGGCCGTCAATGTCGGGCCCGGCGCCCTGTCGCTGGCCTTCGCGTCCAGCCGCCACCGCGCCCACTGAGGACAATAACGATGAATCTGAATCTGACACACTGGCGCGTCGATCTCGAAGCCGACGGCATCGCCATCGCCACGCTGGACAAGGCGGGCGAATCCGCCAACTCGCTGTCGGCTGCCGTGATGGCCGAACTGTCGCAAATTCTCGATGCCTTTGACCGGCAGGCCCCCAAGGGCCTGATCTTCCGTTCGGGCAAGGAGGCCGGTTTCATTGCCGGTGCCGATATCGAGGAATTCACCCAGCTCGATACGCCGGAAAAGAGCGTGGCACTGGTTTCGCGCGGCTGGGAACTGTTCAACCGCCTGGCCGAGGTCAAGTACCCGACGCTGGCCCTGGTGCGCGGCCATTGCCTGGGCGGCGGCCTGGAACTGGCCTTGGCTTGCCGCTATCTGCTGGCGGTCGATGAGCCGGGCACCAAGATGGCGCTGCCGGAAGTGATGCTCGGCATCTTCCCGGGCTGGGGTGGCATGCTGCGCCTGCCCGAGCGCGTGGGCCCTGCAGCGGCCATGGACATGATGCTGACCGGCAAATCGGTCGATGCTCGACGCGCCAAGAAGATGGGCCTGGCCGATGACTGCGTGCCGCCGCGCGTCATGGAGCCGGCTGCCCGCCAATTGCTGCTTTCCGGCCAGCCGCGTCGCCCGCTGCCGCTGATGCAACGGCTGATGAACGGCCCGCTGAAAAGCGTCGTGGCCAATGGCGCGCGCAAGCAAGTGGCGAAGAAGGCACGGCCGGAGCACTATCCGGCGCCCTACGCCATCATCGATATCTGGGCCAAGTACAACGGCAATGCCCTGGCCGCGCCGGAAGTGGTCGATCGCATCATTTCCTCGCCGACCGCACGCAATCTGGTGCGTGTCTTCTTCCTGCAGGAGCGTCTGAAGAGTTTCGGCAAGGCGTCCGACTTCAAGGCCAAGCGCGTGCATGTCATCGGCGCTGGCGTCATGGGGGGCGACATTGCCGCCTGGTGCGCCCTGCGTGGCATGACGGTGACGTTGCAGGATCAGAGCCTGGAGTGCATGGGGCCGGCCCTGCAACGTGCCCACAAGCTGTTCACCAAGAAGCTGCGCGATCCGCTCAAGGCCCGTGCCGCCTTTGATCGCCTGATTCCCGATGTGAACGGCGATGGCGTACCGCACGCCGATGTCGTCATCGAGGCCATTTTCGAGAACGTCGAAGCCAAGCATGCGCTGTTCAAGTCGCTCGAACCGCGCATGAAGTCGGAAGCGGTGCTGGCCACCAACACCTCCAGCCTCAAGCTGGAAGACCTGCGCACTGTACTGCAACGCCCGGAACGCCTGGTCGGCATCCATTTCTTCAACCCGGTATCGATGATGCCGCTGGTCGAAGTGGTCGAGGCCGAGGGCGCCGATCCGGTTGCCGTGCAATCCGCCTGCGCCTTCGTGCGCCAGATCGACAAACTGCCGCTGCCGGTCAAGAGCGCGCCGGGCTTCCTGGTCAATGCCGTGCTCGCTCCCTACATGCTGGAGGCAATGCGTGCGGTGGACGAGGGGATTTCGCCGGAAACCGTTGACGAAGCCATGCTGGCTTTCGGCATGCCGATGGGGCCGATCGAACTGGTCGATACCGTCGGTCTCGATATCGCCATGGCCGCCGGGCAGCAACTGGCCGGCGGCGCCCAGGCGCCGAAATGTCTGATCAAGCGGGTGGAGCAAAACCAACTCGGCAAGAAAAGCGGGCAGGGCTTCTATGCCTGGCGCGACGGAAAACCGACGAAAGGAGAAGCGGGCAGCACGCCCACTGGGCTGGCCACACGGCTCGCTACGCCACTGATCGACCGGGCCGAACGCTTGGTTGCCGAGGGCATCGTTGCTGATGCCGAATTGGCCGATGCCGGGGTGATTTTTGGCACTGGTTTTGCCCCATTTACCGGTGGGCCATTAAATTATCGTAAATCGATTTAACAATGTTGTATAAAACCAACACCAAGTTAAACAAATGTTCGATTAAACAGAATTTCAAACGCTTGTTTGAGATTTAATCGTAGCGCTAGTAGGACCGGGAAGTCGTTCCCAACATAAACAAAACAGGAGACCAATCGATGCAAAAGAGAATCACCATGCGCCTTATCCCGGCGATGATCGCAGTGGCGTTTTCCGGGGGCGCCTTCGCTTCCGGCTTCCAGCTGTCGGAGCAGAGCGCTTCCGGTATCGGGGTTGCCAATGCAGGTGCAGCGGCTGCGGCTGAAGATGTCAGCACTCTTTATTTCAATCCGGCTGGTATGACTTACCTGCCTGAAGGGCATAGCTTTAGTTTTGCAACGACGATTCTTGATCGTCGCACTCATTTTACTGATGAAGGCACTGGTGGAGTTTTGAACAATGCTCCCCCTCCACCTGCTGGGTATGGAAAGCCAATTGGTGACAGTGGTGGAAATGGTGGTGGTACGCACGCCATCCCTGCACTTTATTACTCCTACGCCTTGACTCAGGATTGGCGCTTGGGTTTTGCAGTTAATGCGACATTCGCGGATGAGACGGACTACGACAAGACTTTTACTGGGCGCTACTCGGGGCTGAAAACAAGCATCGAGGTCATTAACTACAATCCATCTGTCGCATACAAAGTCAGTGACACGTTATCTGCAGCGTTCGGTATCAACTATGCTAAGGCAAGCATAAATTTCAAACAGGCTACGGTTCTTGGGATCAACGGCGCTGCTGATGGAACTGGCCGCTTGAAGGGTGACGGCGATGGTTGGGGTTACAACCTCGGTGTGATGTGGAAAATTTTGCCCGAAACCCGTTTGGGCCTTAGCTATCGCTCCAAGATTAAATTTGATCTTGAGGGCGAGAAATTCCAGACGGGGGCTGCGACACGTAGCATCTCGGCTGATCTGGAAACGCCAGACACAGCCTCGCTGGCCATTCATCATCAGTTGAATGACAAATGGGCAGTTCTCGCCGATTACACCTGGACTGGCTGGAGCAGTCTACAGAAGCTCGAACCGGTATATTCCAATGGAACCCGCGCCGTCGCGCCGCTACGCTATAACTTCAAGGATACTTATCGCGTTGGCTTGGGTACTACCTACAAACTGAATGACCAGTGGATGTTGCGCGTGGGTACCGCTTACGACAAGAACCCGGTGCCGAGCGATACTTTCCGCACGATGACTGTGCCAGATGCCGATCGAATCTGGTTGGCGCTGGGGGCAAAGTGGAATATCACACCTAAGACTTCGCTCGACGTTGGTTATGCCCACGTATTCGTCAAGGATTCGCATACGGCACGTAAGGTCTATAGCGACTCAACGGAAACTACTGTGGTTCAGACCGTCCGCGGCAAGTTCGAAAACTCTGCTGATATGTTGTCGCTTCAGCTGAATTACGCGTTCTGATTTAGAGAATCCTTGCGTGAATTTTATCCCCGGCTTGTCCGGGGATTTTTTTCTGTACTTTGAAACGAAGGGCGTTGTTCGATATGAGTTCAGAAGCCAGTCTTCAATCGATCCTCGCTAAACAGCAACAGTTATTTCAGAAGGATTCATCCCCGAGTCTGACGGTTCGGCTTGATCGCTTGCTTCGCCTGGAGCGGATGTTGCTGGATCATGGGGACGAAATTTCATCTGCAATCGCTGCCGATTTCTCGGGGCGGCCGGAAGTGGAAACGGGCTTGCTGGAGTTGTTTCCCAGTCTTGAAGGGATTGCCTACGCAAGAAAGAACTTGCGTCGCTGGATGCGTGACGAGCGACGGCATGTTTCGATGTGGTTCAAACCGGGTCGGGCTTCGGTGCGCTGGCAGCCGCTCGGCGTGGTGGGCATTGTGGTGCCCTGGAATTACCCGCTCTTCCTGACCGTCGGCCCGTTGACGGCGGCGCTGGCAGCGGGCAATCGGGCGATGGTCAAGCTGTCGGAATTCACGCCGCGTTTTGCTCAATGCTTTGCACGACTCATCGCGAAGGAATTTTCCGAGAATGAGGTTGCCATTGTTCAGGGCGATGTGGCCGTTGCAGAGGCCTTCACCAAACTCCCTTTCGATGCCTTGTTGTTCACCGGTTCGACGGCTGTCGGAAAACATGTGATGCGCGCCGCCGCTGACAATCTGACACCGGTCACGCTCGAATTGGGCGGAAAATCGCCGGTGATGATTGGGCCGGAGTTCGATCTTGACTTGGCGGCCAAGCGGATCGCCTTTGCCAAGTTGCTGAATGCCGGGCAAACCTGTGTGGCGCCAGATTATGTTCTGGTGCCGCGCGATCGCCAGGAGGCGATGGCCAAGGCCTTGCAGGAAGCCGCCTCGACTTTGTACGGCGATGGTAGCAATGGCGACTACACGAGCATCATCAACGAAAGGCAGTATGCCCGGCTAAGTGCCATGTTGGTCGAAGCGAAGGCAGGCGGCGCGCGTTGTTTGCCGTTGTTCTCAGGAGTAACCTCGTTGCCCGGCCGCCGTTTCATGCCGCACGTGCTGCTCGATGTGCCGCTGAATTGTGCGGCGATGCGTGAGGAGATTTTTGGTCCGCTGCTGCCACTGGTGCCCTACGACACGGTCGAGCAGGCCATCGCTTTCATCAACGAACGCGAGCGACCGTTGGCTCTCTATCTTTTCGACGACGATCGGGCGCGCGTGGAATCGATGATTGCGCACACCCGTTCGGGCGGTGTGACCGTCAATGACTGCATGCTGCATGTCGCTCAGGATGATCTGCCGTTTGGCGGCATCGGAGCCAGTGGGATGGGGCATTACCACGGTGTCGAAGGTTTCCGGACCTTCTCCAAGGCCCGTCCGATCTTTCGGCAGGCCAGGTTCAATTCGGTTCCGATGCTGATGCCACCCTATGGGCAGAGAGTAAGGCAGTTGCTCAATTTCATGCTGGGCTGGGGGCGAAAGAAGTGAGTTCGCGGATGTTCGGCGATGCGCCAGCATGGTCTCGTGGGCGTCGAGCCTTCGTTCTCGGCGCAAGCGGATTCGCTGCACTTGCCGGGAGCGGTGCAGCTTTGTTCTGGCCGCGTCGAACCTCTAAGCAGCTGATGGGAGTCGGCCAGGCATGGTCATTTCTATTGCCTGCCGATCGCATCGCCTTGGCGAGGCTGATACCGTGTTTCCTGAATGATCGAACCGAGGTAGGCGAGTCATCGAGGAATGAGGTTCTGAATGAAACATTGATCGGCATCGATCGGGCAATCAGCCTGTTGCCGCCGGCAATCCGTGATGAACTGCGCCAGTTGTTCGATTTGTTGTCGTCGCCCGGCGGTCGCATGTTGTTTTTCGGGTTTGCCGCCGACTGGACTGAGGCCGACGGCGGTGCCGTACTTGAAGGGCTGAAAGAATGGCGCGGGGCAAGAATCGGCCTGCTGCGCTCGGCCTATGAAGGCCTGAGGGATATTGTTTTTGCCGTTTGGTATGGCAATTCCAAACATTGGACTGGCTTGCCAGATTTCGGCTGGAAGGGGCTTTGAGCGATGGCCAAGCGTCCGTTTGACGAAATCGGGCATGCCTTCGCGACACGCTGGCAGCATGTCGATGCCGGCAGGCTGGAAAGCGATCTTCGGCTTGAAGGCGATGTCGCCATTATTGGCACTGGTGCAGGAGGCGGAACAGTCGCCCATAGTCTTGCCTTGGCGGGGCTGCGCGTGATCATTCTCGAAGAGGGGGTGTTGCGCACGGCGCAAGACTTCGTGCTCGAGGAGCGGGTGGCCTATCCTGATCTCTATCAGGAGGCTGCCGCGCGAAAGACAGCGGACAAGGCAATCGGCATTTTGCAAGGGCGGGCGGTTGGTGGTTCGACGCTGGTTAACTGGACGACCAGCTTGCGCACGCCTGAGCCTACCCTCAAGCACTGGCAGGAGCGGCATGGCTGGAGCATTGCCGATGCAGAGGCCATGGCGCCATGGTTTGCCGAGGCTGAGGCGAGGCATGGTGTCACCCCCTGGCCGACGCCACCGAACGAAAATAATGGCATTTTGGCGCGTGGCTTGCACTCTCTGGGCAAGCATTCGAAAGTGGTACCGAGGAATGTGAAGGGGTGTTGGAATCTGGGTGCTTGCGGACTGGGTTGTCCGACCAATGCTAAGCAGTCTTCGCTGGTTGCCTTGCTTCCAGCGGCATTGGAACGTGGGGCGCAGCTCGTCTCGCGAGTACGCGTCGAGCGCCTGCATTTCAAGGGTGATCGCATCGATTTTGTCGAGGGTTTGGCGCGTGGCGAAGGGAATGCCCTGACCGGCAAACGCGTCGTAGTCCATGTGAAGCATGTCGTGTTGGCAGCTGGGGCAATCGGTTCGCCTGCCTTGTTGCTGCGTTCCGGGGCGCCAGATCCGCATTCAACCTTGGGGAAGCGAACCTTCCTGCATCCGGTCGTGATGTCGGCGGCGACCATGCCGGATGCAGTGAATGGCCATCTCGGGGCACCGCAGAGCGTTTATAGCGATGAATATCTGTGGCCGAGCGACGGCCGTGCCGGTTTCAAGCTGGAAGTGCCGCCGGTCTATCCGATGATTGCTGCGCTGGTCTTGCGTGGGCATGGTGAGCAGCATGCGCAGGCGATGCGTCAATTGGGTCATGCCCAGATTACATTGGCCTTGCTGCGCGATGGCTTCAATGAAGAAAGTCAGGGCGGGCGGGTCAGGCTCGACAAATACGGCAATCCGCAACTCGACTATCCGCTGACCGATTATTTGTTCGAGGGCATGCGC
Source organism: Azonexus sp. (assembly GCA_041904995.1). Taxonomy (GTDB): domain Bacteria; phylum Pseudomonadota; class Gammaproteobacteria; order Burkholderiales; family Rhodocyclaceae; genus Azonexus. Next base: position 304 of record JAYRMB010000011.1, on the reverse strand, counting down.
CTGGCTTACCTGGCCATGGCTGAATTGCAATTCGCCGCCGGCGCCAGGGCGGTCACTCCGATTCACGATGATGCCGGGTCTTATTCGACCTGGGCGGAGGCGAGGGCGGCCATCAATGAGCTGCCGATGCAGCCCTTGCGCGCCAAGGTGGTCAGTGCCCACGTGATGGGTGGCTGTGCGCTGTCGCCGGAGCCGCGCCATGGCGTTGCCGACCTGAGCGGGCGGCATCACCAGATAGCCAATCTCAGCGTCATCGACGGCTCGATTTTTCCGACCTCGATTGGCGCCAATCCTCAGCTTTCGA